>SFMO01000076.1 GCA_004554385.1 Ruminococcus flavefaciens | reverse complement strand
TCAACAACCTTGATCTTGAATTCAGGTGTATATCTCTTGTTTGGTTTTCCTTTTGGCATAAAAATGTCCCCTTTCGTTAGACTTCATTTTGGTATATTTCTATTATACCACATTGTCTAACAAAAGGGGAGCATTTCATCATATGATGTGCGGTCTGTTTTTACCTTAGTGCATACAGCTTTTTGAAATCCGTGGGCGTGCAGTGCTTTATCTCCTTGAAGATACGGTTGAAGGTGGTCAGGCTCTTGAAGCCGGAACGCATAGCCACTTCCGTAATAGGTATGCTCGGGTCGAGCAGGAGAAGCTCCGCCGCTTTAGTTCGTCTTGCGTTTATGTACTGTAAGTATGACATAGCGTTATACTGCTTGAATATACGTGAGAAGTGATATTTGCTGTAGCCTGCAACATCGGCAAGCTGCTCCAGCGTAATATCGTACATGAAGTTATTGTCGATATACTTCAGCACCGTGCCGAACTTTTCGCTGTACTCGTCGATCTTCTCATCGTCGCAGTCCATAACGATCTTCTGCTGTTCCAGCTGGTACTCGCGGAGTGCCATGAACAGCTCAATGACCTTGACGTAAATTTTTACGTCAGCAAGTTCAGACTTTGAATTGTACAGTGACAGAATATCCAGCATTGTTTTTTTAGCCAGTACATGAAGCTCTTTATCCAGATCTGCATTGATGAGGACAGGAACATTCAGCGAACGCATTACAGGCTCGAGAGCAGAAATCTCTCCGAGAATACTGTTATCACACTGGAAGATAATACGCCTTCCGGGAATAGCAGGCATACTATGGAGCTCGCAGGGCGGAATAACGAGAACGTCATTTTCCGGTACGAGATAATCCCTTTCGTTTACAGTAACAGTATATTCGTTTTTGATAGGCATGATAAGTTCAACAGCATTATGCCAGTGCACAGGATATTCTTCGGTCTGGACATTATCATAGAGCATGGCATATTTTTGAGTGTCATACTCGACGGTTTCAAAGTCTCCCGAAAGATGTTTTATCATCAGATTCGCCCCCCCTCGAGGCATTTTAAGCAATATTGTTGACCAAATATTGCTGTTTTTTTCATGTGCTAATCTATTGTGCTAATACCATTATAATCTATATGCCGTATTTTGTAAATGCTTTTTGTATAACTTTGTGAAAACTATACAAATAGACCAACCAAATTTTGCGCAATATGAAAAGAAAAAATGGCAACATCAGGTAAGTGCGGTTCGATGATATACAGGACAAATTTACAGAACTGCACTTTTGTGCTTTGCATATCACTATTATGCTATCCATAGCATACCAACAGCATTTATCCCATTGAAGGAATATGAAAAGCTCCCCGATGACCGCATATCATCGGGGAGCTGAAGAATTTTTTATACTTCGGGCATATTATTGTCGCCGCTGGAGTTGTTGTCAGTGTAGTACTGAGTATCTCCGTCGCCGTAATGGTCCTGAGTATCTCTGTTTTCGTCGTAGCTGTAGATGTAATCGCCGCTGTCTGTGCTGTTCTGTTCAGCTGCAGGAGCAGCAGTCGAAGCAGCCGGAGCAGTCTTAGGAGCAGCCATCTTGCCGCCGAGGAAGCCTGCCAGCAGAGCTCTGATGTCAACACCTGTTGAAGCAGTAAGTCCGTCGGTGATCCTTGTGGTAGAATCAATGATGTCACCAACAAGCTTGCTGGAGTTGCCTTCGCCGTACATTGTGATCTTGTCAACCTGTGACAGAGGAGTAGCGGCATTCTTGACAACCTCAGGCAGAGCCTTGAAGTACATTTCGAGTACAGCAGCTTCGCCGTACTTCTTCATAGCCTCAGCCTTAGCGTTGATACCTTCAGCCTCAGCAAGACCTTTAGCGCGGATAGCGTCCGCTTCAGCCTTACCTACGGCAGCGATACCTTCAGCTTCCTGCATCTTGGCATACTTCTGAGCTTCAGCCTCAGCCTTCTGAGCCTCAGCCTCCTGCTCACGCTGGAAACGATCAGCCTCAGCCTCTTTCTTGAGCTGATAGAGCTTGGCGTCGGCTTCCTGCTGAGCCTTGTAGCGGTCAGCCTCAGCCTTTTTCTTGATCTGAGCTTCGAGAGCCTTTTCAGTTACCTCTGCCTCGCGAGCCTTGAGCTCAACGTCCTTTTCGGAAGCAGCGATATTAGCGTTAGCCTTTGAAACTTCGATTGACTTACGCTGCTCTTCCTTCTGGATCTCATAAGCAGCGTCAGCGATAGCGAGCTGAGTATCAGCTTCTTTCTTGAGTTCAGCCTGACGGATTGCAAGCTCATTGTTCTTCTGAGCGATCTCGGTCTCAGCCAGTATCTTAGCATCGTTGGCTTCTTTCTTAGCCTGAGCCTTTGCGATCTCGATTTCCTTTTCGGACTCGGCACGTGCGATAGCAGCCTTCTTCTGGATCTTAGTGGTATTGTCGATACCGAGATTTTCTATAAGGTTCTGGTCATCGGTAAAGTTCTGAACGTTGAAGGAAACGATCTCAAGTCCCATTCTGTTGAGGTCGGGAGCTGCGTTTTCCTGAACCTTTTCAGCGAATGCCTTACGGTCATTGACCATAGCCTCAAGGGACATCTGACCAACGATCTCACGCATATTACCTTCGAGTACCTCTCTTGCGACCTTAGCAACATAAGCTGTGTCCTTGTTAAGGAAGTTCTCAGCGCCAAGCTTTATGAGCATTGGATCGCTGCTGACCTTAACGTTAACGTTTGCATCAACATTGATGTTGATGTAGTCTGCTGTAGGAACAGCGCTTGATGTCTTTACATCTACGGCGATGAGCTGAAGCTTCAGCTTATCAACACGCTCGAAGAAAGGAATACGGATGCTTGCCTTACCGATTATGATCTTTTTTCTCAGACCTGAGATTATATACGCGGTATCCGGCGGAGCTTTTATGTAACCTGTGAATATTATAATGAGTAATAGGATGATGCCGATTCCGGCAGGGATTACGATTCCCCAGTTGATGTTGTCAAACATATAAACCTCCATATCATATAAAATGTGCTTATGCGGAGCACTTGTTTTACAGCGATCGACTTATCTCGACCGCATGATAGTATTATATATTATTTTTATAGCTTTGTCAATATCATACAATTAATTACAACTTGTATAAATGCAAACCTGTATTTATGCATAATGCACAGAAGCAAATATCTCAAAAATAGGTTCATATGAACCTTTTAAATAGTTTTAAGAACTTAAATTGCCATTTGGGCGCCGCATTTATCCTCTTCGGCTAATTATTACAGTTTGATTACAGTTTTTGAGAGATCCGGAATTGACAAAGGGCTGACAAAGTGATAAAATATTGATGCGGCAATCAGATCCTGAAGTTCAGACGAAATATCAGATTCAAGATTTAGTTGGTGCATCAATAATATAGCATGACATCCGCGGCAATAATGGCTAAATTAATGCCGCAGTTTTTGTGCAGGCGTACAAAGATAAGGCTTAGTGAAAAAAAGTGTACATTTTTGCGGCATTTATATTACGAGAAGCTTATCGGCGGAAGGAAGTGAAGCTGTTGATAGAGCCTGAACATTGCGCGCTTATAATAGAGAGATACTACCGTGAGATATTCAGCTATTGCTACGCAAAGCTCGGCTGCAGCTATCATTCCGCAGAGGACTGTACACAGGAGGTATTCGTGGTTTTCTTTTCGAAGCATGACAGGCTTGAGGAAACTGAAAATATCAGATTATGGCTGTACAGAACAGCTGATAATGTTATAAAGGCGTTCCTGCGCAGAACCCCGCCTTCAGTCAGCCTTGAGGAGAGCGCTGAGGCTATGAATATTGCAGACAGCGGTGGATTTGACGATACAGATGAAAGTCTGCTTGACGTCCTTGAGCCTGACGAGCGAAAGCTTCTTGAGCTCTATTACGACAGCGACTACGGACAAAGAAACGAAGCGGCAAAACGGCTCGGATTATCCCTGCCGGCACTTTACAGAAAGATACACAAGATAAAAAAGAAGCTTCGCGCCGCCGATAAATGATCTGCGGACGCTATCATATTAAGGAGTGATACCGTTGAAGAATAAAGCTATCACAGATAAGCTTTCTGATAAGAGTATGCTTGAAGATCTGCAGGCACTTCTGAATGAAGAGCTTGCCAAACCGATAGAGGAGCGTGATCTTGATGCCATTAAGGAAATCACCGACGCTATGGTCTGTATTAATGATGAAGAGGTTCCGTTGCCTGTCAGAGCGGATGAAGTCCTCTCAGAGGTCAGAGCAAGAGAAAAACGAAGCAGGCTCGTACTGCTCAGAAGATGGGCGGCAGCTATCTGCGCCTGTGCCGCAGTCTGCATCGTCCTCAACTGCTATACCCTCAGAACATACGGCTCAAACGTCTTTGAAGCGATGATAAATATGGCGAGATCAGGGTTCAGTATAGACACAAATCAGCTCAGAGAAATTGAGCCTGCTGCTCCTGATGTGAATGTTACAACAACTACCACAACTACTATTCCTGCTGCAACTCATGTATCAGGAGCTATGACCACTACCACTGCCGCATACACGGCAACGGGAAATACCACAATGACCATGTTGACGACAGGTGCGGCTGCTGAAATTACTACAACCGGTATTCCTGCTGCAAACAGCGATCCAAATGCTGAGGCTCTGAGTGCGTGCGACAGCTCAGCACGGAGCATGGCAATGGAAATGCTCAGCAAGGCTGAGGAAGCAGGCTTGTATCCCTGCTATCCCACATTCCTGCCCTCGGGATTTGAAGATATGAGCTGTACAGATTTCCAGAACGAAAAACTTAAGGATTCAAATGACTGCTATTTCACCTTTGAAAACGAGAACTCGATTCTGGATATTACTGTGGAAAGCTATTACTCGGAGGAGCTCATGCCAAATGTACTTGTTCCAAGTGACAGTGATGATTATGAGATATTCAGAGGAGACAAGGTAAGCGGCTTCATAATGGGTGACGACTCTAAATGCACCGCAGTTTTCGTCTGCGATAATACGGTCTATACCCTTCACGGCTCGGGAGTCAATTACAATGAGCTCATGGTAATAGCTGAGAGCTTTGTTCCGTATCCCTCGGAATCTGTGACGAAGTGAGGGCAGCGGAATGAAGAAGAAATACATTACAGCTGCCTTTTTAGGACTGCTGCTTGTGGGCGCACCTGTACAGATGAATGCTGTATCGGCGGATAACAGCTACTATGAGCAGTATCAGAAGGCGATCGGACTAATAGAAAAATGCTCTGTAAGATGTTCATCGGCAGGAAGAGGTCTCCTTGAGATAACCGCTAAAACTCAGGTATCTGGAAAGATGAATGAGGTGGGCTTGAAGAATATAGTTGTACAGCGAAGCAGTGACGGAAGAAACTGGCAGGATGAGCTGACTGTGGGAGACAGGACGTCAAAGGACAGAAGATACTATAATCTGGACGGATATACAGTCAACGTTGTGGGCGGATACTACTACAGAGTAGTATGTGTACATTACGCAAACGGTGTTCTCAGCGGCGGATCAGAGGTGCGAACACAGACAGCGGAGAATACTGCATCAGGTGTATGGGTAGACGAGAAGCCTGTTTCAACTACGGTATCCACCACCTCGACAACAACCACAACGAAGATAACTACAACGACAAAGGTTACAACGGGTTCAAAGCCTTCTACAAAAGCAAAGACAACAAGTCAAAGCGTAACGTCATCAACTGTAACATCTCAAGTATCGGTCAGAAGGATGACAGAGACAAAGAGCACAGTCACCGTGCCCTCTTCATCATCGGGCACGGCAAAGACTGCTGCGGTATCAACAACGGCTGTAAGAGCTGAAAGCGCTCCGAATACAGGTAATAAGCCGCCTGTACTGACGTTCACGGCTCTTTGCAGTGCAGGAGCGGTTGCACTGTTCCTGCAGAATAAAAAATCCAGACGGAGCTGAAGTAAGGGGGACAACCGATAATAACGGCTGTGTCAGCTGAAAGTCCATCTGCACGGGCTTGGCTTTACGCAGTTAACTACAGCTTCAGATATGGTAAGGAGCGATCCTTGAACTATCCCTGTCCGCAGCACTCGGACAGGGATTTTTTCGTTGACAATACAGTGCAAACACTATATAATTAGTTTAGATAAATAAAAATTTCGAGCTGAGCCAGCTCGACCGCTTGCCACGTTGTCGCTCGTAAACTCGCTTAATAATATAAGAAATGATATTTGTACATCGCTTACAGCGCGATAAGTACGCTGAGCCCATGAACGGGATTCCAAAGGGACTGTGTTCCTTTGGTCAGGTCAAGGGCTGACAGCCCTTGTGGGGTGTGGGGCAAAGCCCCACAGTTACAAAGCGCCCCGCAAGGGTGAATTCCGAAAACAATCCAGTGAATTGT
>SFMO01000007.1 GCA_004554385.1 Ruminococcus flavefaciens | reverse complement strand
GTTTTTATCCGTATAATCAAATGTATTTTGTATGAATTGCATTACAAGCAGTAATATTTCAGTGTCTGCGCGTACATAATTTATTAATTATTTACAAAAGTTGTCCTACCAAATCAAGCACGCAGCTTTTTAACCGCGGACCTTGCTGTTTTTCATTTTTAATGATACAAGCGGCGAGCCGCCGCCCCCGTTTTCGCGCTTAAGATAAAAAAACGACATATCTTTCTCCGCGTCTGTTGCTATTTTTCATTTTTTATGATACAATAGTTGTATATCAAATAAACGCCGCAGAAAGGAGATATAACCATGAAACTCAACTTCACCAGATTAAGACCGGGAAATGCTGATTTCCGCAAAGTCAAACAGCTGTATATGCGTGCCTTTCCTGACGATGAACGTGCCCCATTCCTTATGCTTGTGCTGAAAGCCAAGAAAAAAGGTGTGGATTTCTGGTCGGTAAGCTGTGACGGAAAGTGGGCAGGAATGCTGTATATCGTCAGCCGCCGCGACCTTTCCTATATCTTCTATCTTGCCGTATCCGAGGAATACCGCGGAAAAGGCATCGGCAGCGCCATTCTGAAGTCTGCACAGCAGCTCTACAAGGGACAAAGGCTTTTCCTCGCCATTGAGGAACTTGACAAGAATGCCGAGAACTACTCAGAGCGTGTGGGACGCAGAAGATTTTATCTCCGAAACGGCTTTGAAGAGCTCCACAGAAAGCTCAGGGAAGGCAGCGTTATCTATGAGATACTCGGCACAGGCGGCGATGTTAAGGCACATGAATACGAGGCACTTATGAAGGGCTATGCAGGCAGCATACTCTCAAGGCTTTTCACTATGGAATTCGTTGACCAATAAAAAACAGCCATAAGGGAGAAGATCTCCTTTATGGCTGTTGATGTTTTTCGGTTATTTTTTTGCAGCTTCCTTGTATTTGCCCTGTGATACGCTCTTTATGGTATCTGCGGTAAGGTCATTGTCCTGTCCGAGAACATAGAAGGACTTCTTAATGTGCTCCTTTACCTGACTTTCATAGCTGCTCTTGTCTGTAAGCTCGCCGTTGACCTTGTATATTACCTCGGCATTGGCGTCCTGCTGCTTGCTGTTTTCGGTATTTCCGTAGCTGAATATCTCAGTGAACTTGTAATTGCCCTCAGAATCGAAGGAATAAACGCTTCCTGCGGTGTAGCTTGGGTTATCGACACTGGAGATAAGCTCCTTATTATCCGGGTCAAAGCCGATAGTACCGTCTGTACCGAATGTACCGACAGGAACTGCACAGCCGTTCCACGAGTAGACATCTACATAGGGAGCGTAGTGATATCCGCCTGATACAAAGAGCTCGGGAATATCATCGCCGTTGAGGTCATAGAGCGAGAAGTGGTTGTCGTCATACTGCTTCTTATACTTCAGATAATCGTTGAGTACGGCTTCATAGCCCTCTTTCCAGTCGGAAGCATCACCCAGTGCAGCATCGATAGTCTCGTCATCAAATCCGAAGTCAAGTCCCATGCTCTTGATAAAGCCTGAGATATAGTGATTGTACTCCTCATCGAACTTGTCATCAGTAACAGGGACACCGTCAACCTTTGCAGCTGTATTTGAACGCTGGAACGAGCCGACATTTGCCATGACACCGCTCTTTATGCGGTAGAGCTGAACGTTCTGTACCTGTATGTCATCATGGTAGCGTACTGCGGTGAGCAGACTGCGGTCCATGACATATGAAAGCTGGTCGCAGTTGGTAATAGGATCGAATGCAGTATAGACGCTGTCGTTGAGAGTTCTTACAAGGAAGGTCTTGTTTCCAAGCTCACCGAAGGAGATTATCAGCTCTGGAACGAGGTCATCGTTGATGTCATACACGGTAAAACGTGCGGTGTCGCCGAAGTCCTTTGATTTCTTGAATTCCTCAAGCTCTGAACGGTATATCTTGTCCCAGCTCACGTTGGAGACATTGCTCATATCGGTCTGTTCACCGTTTACAGGCATCTCCGAGGGATCGCTCTCGATATTAGGGTCTGTGGGAGCATTGTTTTCAGTTGTCCCCTCTTCAGTTCCGCTTCCTGTATCAGCCTCGGTCGCAGATGTTGTTCCCGAATTGCCTGAAGAAGCGCCCGGCTGTGAGCTGCTGTTTTTATTATTTGATGAACATCCGCAGAAAAGTGCGGTAATGCAAAGTAAAGCCACGAGTTTTTTCATGATCATGCCTCCGTAATGAGAATATCATAGTTTTACGACGTTTTACGCCGTATTCAAGCTGACAGATGTCTGTTCAACAATTATTATATCACATATTCTGCCGGTTGTCACCACACTTATTGCGATTTTCGTCAATTTTTCATTTTTCTGTAAAATTTAAAGACTTTTTAAAAATTAAAGTGGTATTATAATATCATAGTCGGAAACAACAATGACCGCGGAGAAAAAATATCACATACAGGAAACTCTGACGCGAAAAAGGCGGCGGCTTGCCGCTGTATCATACAATAAACACAAGGAGATTGCCATGTTTTTTAAAATGCTGAAAAGCGACCTTAAACAAAAAAAAGGTCTGAACGTAATACTTTTCATATTCATATCTGTAGCATCAATGCTTGTATTTGCAGGCTCTGTGCAGATATTCTCCAATCTCACAAGAGAAAGCACGGCGAAAAAGCTATGCAGGACATCTGACACACAGATTCTGATACCGATCCATGAATTCAATGACGAAACTCTGAGCGGCAGAGTTGCGGAGTTCCTCGACAAAGATCCGAATGTCAGAAGCTGGAGCACATCGGAAATGCTGAAACTATCGTCCGGCTCCATGGACTACCCTGATTTTGACGAAAAGAATATAAGCTATAAATATCTTTCAAACTTCCTGGTCATCACTCCCCTTCCGCGCGAAAACGACCTTGTATACGACCTCAGCGACGCTCCCTTTTATGTTCCCAACGGCTGTATAGCAATCCCGGTGGATATAATGTTGGAAACAGGAGTAAAGACAGGCGACAAAATAAAGTTCACCAATGAATCAGGCAAGGTATTTGAGCTTGAAGTATGCGGCTTTTTCAAGGAAAACATCGATAACGGCACTATGAGATACATTGTTTCCGACGCCGATTACCGTGTCATTTCAGAAGGACATCACAGATCCTATCATTCATATAATGTCACTCTCAACGACTCTTCCCCCGATAAGATCAGCGCCCTCAAGGATACGCTCAATAAACATGACATCCCTGTTCTCAGCGTTATATCCTCAGGCGGTATCAACGACAGCATAGTCATGGTAGTGATGATCTCCGTACTCGTGGTAATAATCAGCGTTTTCCTCATTCTCATAATCTTTATGACCATACGATTCACCATGATAGCCGACCTTAAAAACGAGGAAAAGGAGATCGGCATGATGAAGGCGCTGGGTGTGGACTCCTTCAGCTTCCGCTGGCTGTTTGCTGCAAAATACATTGCCTTCTCCGTCATCGGCGGCATCATCGGCATACTTGCAGGTCTGCCCGTTTCGAGTGCTTTCATAAGCATGTTCGGCCCGAACTGCATACTCCCTCAGCGTCACGAGATGATTCTGATAGGTGCGTTATCAGTCATCGTCATTATCATAATGATGATAGCCTTCTCGCTGTTTGTTATGCGAAGGATAAACAAGATCTCGGTCATCGACGCCATTCACGGCGAGAACCGCGGAGAACGCTTCAGCAAGCGCTTTCCGATGTTCCTCCACAGGAGAAAAAAGATGCCTGTACCGTTTTTCCTCGCCGCAACAGACATACTCACGCGCTTCAAGCGCTACATATTCCTGATCATATCCTACTCACTGGGCGCAGTTATAATACTTCTCGGCTTCAACGTCCGCAACAGCGTTATAAATCCGCGATATACCAGCTACTGGCTGTATCACACCTTTGACTTTTTCATCGATCCGGATGAAGAATTGTATGAGGATATTGCCAAGGAAATAAAGCAAACAGGCTCGAACTTCGCCGAGGTGCTGAACAAACGCCTTTCAGACGCAGATATACCTGCCGTGATAGATACCATGAGCTCCGGAAACGGATACATAAAAACGGACGGCAAGGAAAAGTGGTTCGATATACTCTGGGGCAGGGGCGAGCCTGAAAAGCAGACCTACCGCAAAGGCGGCACAGCTCCGAGACTCGCAAACGAAGCCGCAATGAGCGCTTATACGGCCAAACAGCTTGGCATAAACACAGGTGAAGTGCTGAAGGTCACCATTCAGGAAAACAACGAGGACAAAACAGGCTTCGAGGAAGTCGAAAGAGAGGTAGTTATAACCGCTCTCATAGACTATATGGAGGACGGATCGCCTGTTATCATCATGGGCGATGAATACGGCGGTGCCTATCTTAGCAATTATATCTACTCAGGCTTTACCATTGATGCACCCGAAAAGGAAAAGCCTGCCGTTATAGCCCGTATGAAGGAGCTCTTCGGCGATAACTGTGTAGGTGACGGAATGCACTACATGAAGCAGATGATATCCCAGTTCGACCAGATCTTCTTCCTGTTTGAATTCGTCATAGGCGGAGCAGTGCTCCTTGTGCTCGTGCTCATCACATACCTTTACATGAGCATATTCATAGCCGAGGAAGTCCCCGAGACCGCCTTGCTGAAGAGCATGGGCTTCCGCGATATATCCGTGAAAACATGGTATCTGCTCAGAATGGCTATACTGCTGTTCATATCGCTGGCACTGGCTGAGCTTTACCTGTGGACAGGAGGCTCTGCATTCTTCGGAAGCTTTATGACGCAGTATGAGGTAACAGGAATGAAGCTTTACTTTGAAGTCCCTGTAAGCTTCATAGTGATACCGCTGATAATCACGGCAGCAGTACTTTTCACCACATTCATCACTCTCAGAAACATCAGACACATCGGTATATGGAAAATATCCGAGGAATAACGGAGGCACACACATGGAAAAAGTCTTACAGGTCAAGGACCTGTGCAAAACATATATAATCAAGAAAAACAGCAACAACGTGCTCAGAAACATCAACTTTGAGCTTGGCAAAGGCGAATTTGTCACCGTCATGGGCCCCAGCGGAAGCGGAAAATCCACACTTCTTTACACTGTCAGCGGCATGGACAAAATGACCTCCGGCAAAGTTGACTTCAACGGCAGGGATATAAGCAGTCTCAACCGCAAGGAGCTGTCAAAGCTCCGACTGACTGAAATGGGCTTCATATTCCAGCAGATGTACATGATGAAGAAGCTCTGCGTGTTCGACAATATAGTCCTTCCTGCGTACCAGTCGGGAATGTCACGGAGCGAAGCCAATAAACGTGCTGAGGCTCTCATGCGGAGACTTGACATAATAGAAACTGCTGAGCATGAAGTAAATGAGGTCTCAGGCGGACAGCTCCAGCGAGCATGCCTGTGCAGAGCCCTGATCAATGAGCCTAAGGTGATATTCGCCGATGAGCCCACAGGCGCTCTAAACTCAAAGGCTGCCGCTGATGTAATGAAGGAGCTCATTGCCGCAAACCGCGAAGGCACAAGCATTATGATGGTAACTCACAGCGTCAAGGTCGCAGCAATGAGCGATAAGGTGCTGTACCTCATAGACGGTGATATACAGGGTGAGATAGAGCTTGGAAAGCTCGGCAGCGACGCAGAGCTTGGCGAAAGAGAGCGCCGCCTCAGCAGCTGGCTCATGGAACGCGGCTGGTAAGGAGTATGCTATGAAAAAGACAAGACTATTCTCACTGGTGACCGCCGCTGCTGTCATTGCTTCATCTGCCGCAGCATGCGGACGCAGAGGCTATGAGGACTTCTCGATTCCCGAGCAGGGACCCAGCACTCTCCGCCCATTATCCGACATATACATAAGCAACAGCTATGAGGGAGTTGCTCCCACCGCCGAAAAGACTGTAAATACGGTAAAAAGCGACGACGGTCTCTGCGTTATCGAGAACAAGGGCAGCTATTACGATGTCACCCTCGACTACGAAAACGGAACTCCCGCACAGGTGGGCGCTGCCTACGGACAGACTATCCTTCGCGCAAAGCCCAAATACTCTGATATATGCGAGCCGTACATCTACGAAAACATCAAGGCTGCCTTCAATGACTTAAACGGTGATTATTCGGGCATCAAGAAGCGTACAGACGCATTTTTAAACGCACTCCCCGACGACTACAGACAGGAACTCGAAGCCTTCGCAAATGCTGTAAAAGGCGATTCAGAGGGCTTCCTTGAGGACGATATCCTCAGCTATGATGAAGCTGTTCTCATACAGTTCATTCCCGACGCTCTCCGTGGGACAGCATGCAGCGCTCTTTCCGCAGACGGAAACGTCACAGCCACGGGAGAGCGTCTCACCGCCCGCGTCCTTGAATGGGACCTGGGAAGCGAAAATCAGCTCTGCCGTGCTCATTCCCTGGTGCATATGAAAAACGGCAGCAAAAGCTTCGTATCACTGAATTATCTTGGTTTTCTCACCATTCTCACCGCCGTGAACAACGACGGCGTACTTCTTGGAGAGCTTGACGTGGGCAGCGATTCTATGGTAAAATATACTTGCGAAAACAAGACCAGCTATACCTATGGCATAAGATACGCAATCGAGAACTTTACCACCGCAAGAGAAGCAGCAGAGTACCTTGTGGGAAATGCACAAAGCTACCCATACAGCTTCAACGTTCTTGCCACCGATAAAAACGAGGCTCTTATAGCGGAGATACCTGTTTCCCCGAAGGACGGCACTCCCCTGATACGTGACAGCTCTACAGAGCTGAACAGAAATTATAAATGGGACAGCTCAGATTACATCTGCGCGGTAAACTCATTCTCGTCAGCAGCCAACACAAAGGACTTATATTTCGGAATACATAACGCCATACGCTGGAAGCGTTACAACGAGCTTTTCTGCGGCGAAAAATGTCTCACAGCAGACCGCTTCAAGGAGCTTATGACCTGCGAGAGCACAGACAACAAGCTTGACAGGATACGCGGCGACGGAATGGTGCATATGCTGATAGCGGATTACTCCACCGAAACCATTCAGGCTATCCTCACAGGAGTTGATGGTGTGGTGGATTCCCCCGAATTCATCGATCTCGGAAGCTGGAAATGATATATACTGTCAAAGGAACAAAAGACATGACCGATATACTTATTATTGAAGATGATCCCGAGCTCGGTCGGCTCGTAACCGATTTCATGCTGAAAGAGGGCTTCTCGGTAAAGCTTTGCGAAGCTGCCGAGGAAGCCCTTGTGCTGCTTAAAAAAGAGGACTTCCGACTTGCGCTGCTGGACGTGATGCTCCCCCGTATGAACGGCTTTGAGACCTGCTCTGCCATTCGCAGCAGCCGTGATATACCCATCCTGATGATGAGTGCCCTCACTGACGAGGACAGCAAGCTCCTGGGCTACGAAACAGGTGCTGACGACTATATCGACAAGCCCTTCTCGGTAAAGGTGCTTACTGCAAAGATCAAGGCTCTTCTGAAGAGAAAGCAGCCCAAGGACCCGGGAACTGTACTCAGAAGCTGCGGAATAGTCCTTGATACGCTGTCAAGGCGCGTCACCTGCAACGATAAGGTGCTGAAGCTCAACGCAAAGGAATTCGAACTGCTGAAATATCTCATGGAGCACAGCGGCGAGGCTGTCAGCAAGGACGAGCTTTTCAACGCTGTATGGGGCATGGACTGCTTTACCGAGCCCAGCACAGTCAGCGTCCATATTCGCTGGCTCAGAGAAAAACTGGAACAGGACCCTAATTCTCCCAGGCTTATCCGCACGGTCTGGAAGGTCGGCTACAAGTTCGGTGAGGACAAATGAAGAAGCTTATACACATTCTTATTGCTATAGCTGCGGTATTCGCAGCAATGCTGACAGGCTTTCATCTGTGCTTCGGCAATGCCATGAACAAACGGCTCATGGAATGTAATGTCGCCGTCAACAGGATAAACCGTGAGATCTCCGAGGAGGTTTCGGAAAGAGGTGTTTCCCCTGACAAGGTCATAGCCGAAAGGGCAGAAGCGTGGAAGAATACCTATGGCAGCAGCGCTCCCGAGAGTATAGTATTCATTCCGCTCAGCAGTGATGACAGCGTCTTTCGAGCCTCCATTGACAAGAGATGCGCCGTGTGCAGCATTTACGGAAGTGACGGCGGTCTTGTGGGCTTTGCCGAGTACACCTGCTCAGACAATGTTTTCACAGCAGTAAAATATATTGTCACCATTTTCCTTTTGGTTTGCTATCTCCTTATCACAGGAGCCGTACTGTATTTCCATTTCGCAGTGTTCAAGCCCTTCCGACAGCTTTCAGAGTATCCCGAAAGGCTTGCAAGGCTCCGTGACATACAGAAGCTCCCCGAGAGCAAGAGCCGATATTTCGGCAAATATATCTGGGGCATGAATATGCTAACCGATGTTCTCTCTGCCAGCAGTCACAGGATACATTTGCTTGAGGGACAGCACCAGAAGCTGGTGACCTCCATAGCTCACGGCGTAAAGACTCCTGTGGCGAATATCCGCCTTTACACCGATGCTGTACGGTCAGGTCTTTACTCCGACACGGGAATGACATCGGAAATAGCCGATAAGATAGACAGCAACACTGCCAAGATAGAGTCAATGGCAGCTGAGCTTCTGGCAGCCTCCGATGCCTCCCTGGACGGCTTCGATATTGAGACCGAGCGCTTTCCGCTGACCGAGCTTGCAGACCTTATACGCAGTGAATATGCTGACAGAATGTCTCTCCTGCGTATCCCCTTCTCGGTGAAGTGTACAGACGCTCCTGTAATGGAAAGTGACAAGTACGCGCTGTACCGCGCTGTGAGCCAGCTCCTTGAAAATGCCCTGAAATACGGGGACGGAAGCGGTATCAGCGTTGACCTTATGCGTCAGGACGATGCCTTCTGCATATCTGTGCGCAGCAAGGGCGGACTTCTCCCCGAAAGCGAGCTGCCTTACGTATTCAGGAGCTACTGGCGCGGCTCCAATGCCGCAGAAAAAAGCGGCAGCGGCATTGGTCTCTATGTAGTTCACGAAACCGCAAAAGCCCTCGGCGGCAGCGCACATGTACGACGTATCGACGAGACCTCGGAAATGGAATTCCTGATATATATCGAACAGTAAAAGAAACAGCCATAAGAAATGAACTGACCCCAAAAAGTTAGACAAAGATTTAAAAGAAAATTTATGCAAAGCGACAAAGCGACAAAGCTTGGTCGCTTTGTTGCTTTATGCAGCTTTGGCAAGACGGTATTCAACAGGTGACATTCCATCGAGTTT
>SFMO01000075.1 GCA_004554385.1 Ruminococcus flavefaciens | reverse complement strand
TGAAGCTTGCCATAAAAAAGCCTGCTTTCCGCGGAAAATGCTCCTTCAAGACGTGGCTGTCGACCATCTGAGGAAAGATAAAAAAATATCAGATCTGCCTCTTGAGGAACAGCTCAATATATCCGATGCTAAAGATACGGAAAAGGAATTCTTCAAGGAGGAGCAGAAAGCAGAGCTTTATAGTGCTATGAAGCGTCTGAATCCTGATTACTATCAGGTACTCTACCTTATGTATTTTGAGGACCTTGACGCTTCGGATATAGCCAAGATAATGCATAAGGCAAAACGACAGGTCAGCGATCTGATTTTCAGAGCGAGAAAGTCGTTGAAAAATGAACTGGAAAGGAAGGGCTTTGTGTATGAGAGATACTAAAGAGATAGCTGATGCCGTATTCAGGATAAGAGATGAGCATCTTGCTGAAATGAGGAAAAAGCGTATCCGTATGGAAAAAGCCTGTGCTGCTGTTTCAGCCGTGGCAGCTGTCTGCATTATTACAGCAGGAGCTGTTCACTATGGGGCTGAAAATAGGAAACTGGATATAAAGTCTCCTGAAAGTGTTACGGCAGTAACGGAAAGCACTAAGGAGACAGTTACCACAGAGAGCACACCTTCCGCAGTCACGACCTCATCGGAAAGCCACAGTACAACGGCAGCAGCTTCAGCGACAAAGCCCACAGCCGCTGTGACAGCAGCAAATGCTGTAACCACATATAAACTAACGGCAACAAACGTATCGTCAGCCGTAAAAAACACTGAAAACGCCGGCACTTCTATAACAGCTGCAAAAGGGGACGTTCCTGCTGCTGTTACAACAGTTCCGACACCAATAACTATCGATCTCAGTGATGATGATTGCAAGGAGGTAATCAGAATGAAGGTAATGGAAGTAAAAAAATATCTTGCTGCTCTCTCAGCAGCTGCAATGGCATCAAGCGGAGTAAGTATGCCTGCAAATGCAGAATCCCTGTATACTCCGAAGCCTATAGACTCTCTCGCAGACGCTGTACTTTATATTGAAGAGAATACCGATAAAATGGATTTTGATGGCAGCGGAAAGCTTGACGGATTCGATGCTTATGCTCTTTTCACATATATGAATGAGCCTGAGTCACTTCCTGATGGCTATGCTGAAAGATGTGCTGCATATGGAGATTTCAACAAGGACGGAGCTATTGATACTCTTGATACCGATCTGCTCAGAGAGGTATGTGAGATCAGATATACACAGGAAGATTATGGAAATTATTTTGAAAATAGGGAATATCTTATTCCTGCTGATGCAGAGATTAAAAAGCATGTCTGCAGGACCATATCTCCGGATGCTCCTGCCGAGGTAAGAGAAAAGCTGCTGAATTCTGTTTATGTTGACGAAAGCTATACCTATGGTTCGGATGAGAACAGAAACAGCTTTATTGATTACTTCTTCTTCAATTTAAAGAACGTGGCATATTCATTGGATAAGTATAACGACGCATACTATAAGAGATTCCTCGAAAACTATGATGCAGAAAAGTACAGCTTTGACATAAATGAAGACGGAGTTGTTGATCTTAAGGACCTCTATGATATATACATCTTTGATGTAGCTTCTGCCGATGAGGAAGGCTTTTTCAGCAATAATTACTATTTCGGTCAGTTTAACTTAGTGGAGGAAGTGATGGGCAATACTGTTTGTATTCACGCTGATTACGAGCATCCGCTCCGTTCACGCCTCTCTATGCCGGAAGAGTCCAAGCAGCTGATCTGGGATAAGTGCAAGCCTTTATACGATTATGTTTATTCGTTTGTAGATTACAACAAGGACGGTATGCCCTTATGTGATCTGAATTCGTTTGACATTATTGCAAGATATATCATCAGCAATACGGATATCGACATTATAAATAAAAGAAGTCTGTATTATGTTCAGTATCGTGGAGAAATTATGCTCTGTGACCACTCTGTAAGCGAGGCCTTTGTAAGTGATCTGGACTCCATTTTGCGCAAAAACTTTAATAAGGCAGATGGCAATTATAACGAAAATCCTATGGGAAACGAGTCTTATAAGCGCTATCTGGCTATTGCAGATCACGATTATATGCATGATAACGATGCTTTTATTGCTTTGATCAATGATGGAAAGGCTGTTCTGAAGAGCGGTCTCAAAAATGATATGTTTGATATAAACAAGGACGGCAGCATAAACACTCTGGATTCGTATGTATTTAGTCTGTATGTTAACGACATCAGCGCAGGCAGAACAGCTGAAGAAAGCATCCTTCCTGCTGATATGTGGAATTTCATCGACCAGAATGTAGAGCTTGACAATGATGATATCCCGGGAACATTCGGTGATTTTATGATTTATGAGTCAGTTGTAGGTATGCCATACGAGCTGCCTCAGTACAAGCTTGATATCTACTACCTCCAGCTCCTTGAAAAGAAGGGACTTGTAGACCTCAGCGATATAAGACCTTACATCGAGCAGCTCTGCAAGGACAAGGAAGCAGGCGACGTCGATTTCGACGGACAGTTAACAGCAGTTGACGCAAGCATGGTACTCGGATACTATGCCGATAAGGCTGTTGATGAAGAGGTAAGCAATGTTACAGTAGTTCATATGGAGTATATGGCAGACATCAATACAGACGGCTCTGTAAACAGTCTGGACGCTTCCGAGATACTCTCAACTTACGCAACAAATTCAGTTAATGGCTGATAAAGGCCGTGCCAAAAATATCCCCGGGCTGTAAAAAGTCCGGGGATATTTCTTTTATTCGCTGTATTGTCCGGCAGGATCATTGCTGTAGGCAGAATTGATGAATTCTGCTATCTTCCACTTGCCGTCCTCGAGTTCGAGATTTATCTTCATTGGTAATTTATTGCCGTCCAGAACAGCCGTGGACAGGAGGGTAAGGGAAGAATCAGTTTTCTCAAGTATTTCTGTCTTTGCTGAGTCGTCGCAGAAAAATTCCGAGTAGCCCTCGGTTTGCTGGCGGCAGTAGATACCATCGGCCTTCGCCTGATAATTCTCCTTTAAAGTGTTTATAAGTTTGTCTTTGAATTCGCCGCATACACGGTCTGAGATATAATTTTCCACATCATCGAGAGACGAGAAGCGGCTGTCGGTTACTTTGCAGAACCCGTTGTAACGTGTTTTCCACTCGTCGAAGACTTTCAGAGCTTCTTCGTCATCTGAACCGAAGATGTTTTCGACGGATTCGTCGGTCATGCAGTCGTTCGTATCAATTTCGACATTATAGCCGCCGGCAGCCATTATCGCCTCATTGAGCGCGGTATAGGTCTGCTCTGTAACGGCACTGAGCTCCTCATCGGTCATTCCGAAGTTATTTGTCGGCAGTATATCATGCTCTGTCACAGGCTCGGTCGTTGTCACATCGACCTCTGCGAACTGCTGTGAAGGAGAACCGCCCCTTCCTCTGAAGGCAAAGGCAGTACCTGCGATACCGCCCACAAGGAGCAGGCAAGCCGCAGCAGTGGTGAATATTTGCCACTTAGGACGCTTGTAGCGCTCAACTCCGCTTACCTCGACCTCGCCGATGCTTGTGTTTATATTACTTTCTCTGTTCATAGTATCCAGCTTTTTCTTACTCATAGCCAGCATCCTCTCTTTTTCTTTCTTGGTGAGTACAGGGACCTCTGACAGAAGGTCGACTGCCTTATCGTCTGCATTATTAAGCATATCAAAACCACGCTTTTCTTTCATACTACTCAACTCCTTATAATGTGATACCGTCGTTTGCCAGTGTTTTTCTCAGCTTTTCAAGTGCTCTTGAAGCTCTCATACGTACTGCGGAGGCCTTCATTGACAGCATTTCGGCTATCTCTGATGAGGAGCGTTCGTAATAGTATTTCTGGAGGATGATAGTTGAATCGGGCTCGCCCAGCTCGTTTATCCTGCTGAGAAGAATGCTTGTGGTATCCTTTACTTCGCTGTCAGCTTCGATGTCTTTGTCTGATTTTAAGATCCCGAGCTTTTCCTCGTCACTGTCCGATAAATGCCGCTGCTGTGCGGCGAGTCTGTGATAGGCGTTTATGGAGCGCCTTTTGGCGACAGTACCGATATAGCCTTTCATATCGCCGTCTGCGGAGATCCCTTCGGCAAATCCGAAGAAAACATCTGCAAAGATATCGCTGACACATTCTTCCATATCCTCACGGGAGGCAGTTCCTCTCAGTCTGTTGTAGACTATAGCATAGACGTAATTGCAGTATTCTTCAAAGAGCGCATCATAGGCTTTATCACGCGAGCGTTCATAGAGCGTAAAGTATTCTTTTCCCGTCATAGATCTCCTCCTTGTCTTTGAAAGTGTTCCATGGAAAACGTGCTTTCAATAATAACATTCAAGTGATAGTCTGAAAGTGTCACATTTTTTTCAAATGCAATATAAAATCTCCCGAAAGCTCCAAAAGCATTCGGGAGATTTGTTCTTACCCACTCAAAAGTAAATTTTTACATATTCTTTATGAGCAGTTTTCTCAGGGCTACCATATCGAATATATCAACAGCGCCGTCACCGTTGATATCGGAGCTTTCTGTGGTCAGTGTTGCAGCAGTTTTTTTGCCGAGTAAAAAGCTGTTGAGGGTGACAAGGTCGGCAGTATTCACAGCGCCGTCAAAGTTGCAGTCGCCCAATGAAACGGGCTCGGCTTTGCCTGTGAAGATATAGGTGTTTTTGCCGCTGTTGGAGATAGCTGCATACTGCCCGCTTCCGCTTACGCATTTATCGGGAGCGCTCTTGTTTGCCCAGCCGCCGTTGCGGAGCTTCATTCCTGTTTCAATGCTCTTGAACTTTTCTCCGAGAGTAATGGTGCTGAGCTTGTCATCGTTGTAGAACATGAAGTTGAATGAAGTTACCGCAGAGGTATCAAAGCTGCTTAGGTCAAGTGTCTCAAGCCCGGAACAGCCGTCGAACATATGTGATGCATATTTGACCTTGCTTGTATCAAATGTGGTGAGGTCAAGACTTACGAGCTTGCTGCAGCCCTCAAACATTCCGCTCATATCAGTGACATTGCCTGTTTTAAGCGGACTGACATCGATAGTTTCAAATCCCGAGCAGTTTCTGAACATATTCCCCATGTCAGTGACATTTGATGTGTCGAGAGGGCTGAGGTCTATAGTTTTCATAGCTTTGCAGTTCTGGAACATTGCTTCCATGTCTTTAACCTTTGACGTATTGAACTTGCTGAGATCAACTGACTTCAGGGATTCGCAGGCAGTGAACATTCCGTGCATGGAGGTAGCGGACGATGTGTCGATATTTCCCAATTTGATAGTCTGAGCCGAGCGGCAGGCACTGAACAGAAGTCCCATATGTGCTGAATTGCTTGTATCAAAATTTGATATGTCAAGGCTTTTCAGGTTCTCGCAGTTGCAGAACATTGCGTACATATTTGTGACCTTTGAGGTGTCAAAGCTGCTTGTATTAAGATAGGTAAGACCGTTGCAGGAATTGAACATACCGCTCATGTCTGTAACATTTGAGGTATCGAAGTTCCCGAGGTCAAGCCTTGTGATCTCATGATCATAATAGAACATATAGCTCATATCAGTTACCTTGGAGGTGTCGAAGCTACTGAGATCAACGGATATAAGGGCAGAGCTTCCGTCAAACATGTGGCTCATGTTCGTGACATTGGATGTGTCATATCCCGAAAGGTCAAGATCATAGAAGCTCCAGCAGCCGTCAAGCATATAGGACATATCGGTAACACTTGATGTATCAAGTCCTTCAACGCAGGAAGCATCGAGCTTTGTGCAGTATTCAAACATCCTGCTCATATCGGTGACATTTGAGGTATCTATTTTTCCCCAGCTGATATTGCTGAGATTCTCGCAGTCCTTGAACATTGCGCTTGTATTTGTCGGAGATCCCGAAGCATTTGAAAGGTCAACAATGGTGCATGAATTATACAGCTTGAACATCTCGCTGCAATCATCGGGGAGTACGGTGCCATCCTCGGCTGTGACCTTCATTACCGTTCTTTTGAAGACGAGACCGCTTATCTGATTTCTGTCCACTTTTCCGTGGAGAGTGAGAGTTTTAGTGCGGCTGTCGAAGGAATAGCAGAGCTGCTCCTCGGGCAGCTTTTTGCGGATATATGTATTCACGCCTGTATTCTCGAAAGCGGCGAATTCCTCATCTCCGCTGACCTTTTTATCGGGATCCTTTTCATTATACCAGCCGTAGTTGATAAGCTTCATGCCCTGTGTGATGTTTCCCGATTTTTCGCCCAGCTTTAAGGAACTGAGTTCATAGCAGTTTTCAAATACCGAGTTTCTGTAGGAGACCTTTGAAAAGTCCAGCGTACTGAGATCAAGAGAACCCAGCGATCTGCACTCCGAGAACATATAGTCAATGCTTTTAAGGCTTGATGTATCGATTTTTCCGAAATTTATGCTTTTCAGCGACGAGCACTTAGAGAACATACCCGTCATGGTTTCGACACGGCTTGTGTCGAAAGCAGAAATATCCACTGATTCAAGGGAGGTACAGCTGCTGAAAAGGTATGACATCTTTGTAACGGCGCTTGTATTGAAATTGCCGAGATCAAGCTCTTTGAGTGCGCCGCAGCTTGAAAACATAGACTGAATGACCTTGACTTTAGAGGTATCAGCCTTTGAGAAGTCCATTTTCTCGCAGCTCTTGCAGAAATAGAACATATTGCTGCAATTTTCGGGGAATACAGCGTCCTCAGCCGCAGTTATGCTCAGTACCTTACCTGCGTATCTGAAGTTTCTTATCTCACTGCTGGTAAATTCTCCGTGAAGAGTGAGAGCTCCTGTTGCTGTGTCATATTCAAGGTGATCCTGAGTTGAAGGAGCACTGTCGGTCTTGACAGTGGTTGCAGCTGTGGTTTTTGCAGTTGTCTGAGCCGTAGTCTTGGCAGCGGCAGTAGTTGTTGTTTTAGCTGTGGTAGTCTGAGCCGCAGCAGTAACTGTGGCTGCATCAGCCTTTACGGCAGTTGTGGTTACTGTATCAGCTGCATTTGCGTTCAGAGCAGGCATAGTGCAGCCGAAAACTGAAAGAGCAAGTAAAGCGGCAGTTATTCGTTTTGAATTCATGTGGATACCTCCCATAAAAATCTCATATCATTACTGAAAGTTTTTATATAAGTATTATACATTTTTTCCGCTGTAAAGTCAATAGTCATTGCATCATGGTGAAATGTCCGATGAATGGTCATACGCTTTGACAGAGTCTTATTTTTTAATTGATTGTAAATTTTGGAAGCTTTAATTCAAATCTATTGAAAAATCAGACATAAAATGGTATAATATTTACAAAGCATGTTTTTACGCAGTAAGGGGGGAGTATTATGTCTGAAAATGATCGCAGCTATGAATGGATACATGACCTGTTTCAGGGGCTCATAGAGCTTTCGTCGGACAGCGACAGAAAAGCGCTTATGGAAAAGCTCCGCAGCAGTCACAGAAATGAAACTGACACCTTGATATTAGATGACGCTGATACTCTCGCGGAGCTGATAATACTTCTGAAGAGCCAGAGCGGTGCTGCTGACCATAAGCTTGCAGGTCTTTCGGAGACTGAACGTGCAGAGCTTGAGGAGACAGAGCATATCATAGATGAGAACCTCTTTGAATACTATTTCCAGCCCATCGTCAACACAAAAGACGGCGGGATATTCTCCTATGAAGCACTGATGAGACCAAAAAGCTCAATGAAGCTCATGCCCTTCCACATACTGAAGTATGCGGCGCTTGTAAACAGGCTTCCCGATATAGAGCGCGGTACCTTCCTTAATGTGCTCGGGATAATAGACCTGCGAAAGAGCGATTTCTTCGGCAGGTCCGTGTTCATCAACAGCATCCCCGAAGTAAAGCTGAGCGTGGAAGACTTCAGAAGCGTTACCAAAATGCTCCTCAAACATGCTGATACAGCAGTTGTCGAGATGACCGAGCAGTCTGAGATAGATGATGAAAGACTTGAGGCTCTTAAAGAGCGATACAGGAATATGGGCGTAAAAATGGCTATCGACGATTACGGCTCGGGATATTCCAATGCAGGCAATCTCCTTCGCTATATGCCGAACTTTGTAAAGATAGACCGTTCACTTCTGACGGATATACAGAACAGTCCCAAAAAGCGCCATTTTGTAAGGGAGATAATCCACTTCTGCCATGAGAACGACATTCTTGCCCTTGCAGAGGGCGTAGAGACTGCTGAGGAGCTCCATACGGTGATACTTCTCGGAGCTGACCTTGTTCAGGGCTATTTTACCGCAAGACCATCTCCCGAGATAATCGACTCTATCCCCGAGGACATCAGGCAGATGATAAGGCGTTATCATCAGGAGCGTGAGGATGGTATCGGTCAGCAGGTCTATATTGCAGACAGTGCCGAGCGCATATCTCTTGACAGGCTTATGCAGTCAGGCATGAAGTGTATAATTGCGGGAGCCAACGGCAACGGTGATATCAGTATAGAAGGAAACTCCGAGCTGGATTCGCAGATACGCATAGAAACCCGCAAGGGATTCTGCGGAAGGATCACCCTTGAAAATGCATGGCTTACGAGCATAAAAAACAAGCCATGTATCGACATAGGCGAGGATAACGATGTAACACTTGTTCTCAGCGGCGAAAACAAGCTGGATATGGGCGGCATACGTGTGCCTGCTTCATCGAGGCTCACTGTTGCAGGCGAGGGCAAGCTGGAGATAAATGTGGATGCCAAGGAGTTCTATGGCATCGGCAACGGCGCAGGACTTCTCCACGGCGAGCTGATATTTGAGCAGTCAGGCAGAATAACCGTAAATGCCCACGGCGAGAACGGAGTGGCAATAGGCTCGGGAAACGGCGGTATCATAAGGATAAACGCAGGTCAGTACAGACTGAATGTACAGGGAGATATAAATGTAGGCATCGGAGCGCTGTATGCTGAAAGTGAAATGGTAATACACGATTGCGACATCGGCATGGAGATGAATTCTGCAAGAGGAACAGCCATTGGTTCTATCGGAAAGAGCGATAATATCACTATTTTCAAGACCTCCGTGAAGATATTCATGACGGGAGTCGAGCTTGTGGGAATAGGTACTCTTGACGGCGAAAAGACGGATTTTTCTATAAGGGAAGCAAGCTGCTTCATAACTGTCAAGGGCGAGCGCTGTTCGGCTGTTGCGGCGCTGGAGGGCGCTACGGATATTTCCATTGACATGGCATCCTTCGGTCTGAAGGTGGCAGGCAAGCAGGCTCTCGGTATCGGCGGATTTACCAAGAATACATCTGTCCGCCATAATGAAGCCGAGGTACATATAGTGGTCGATACACCTGTCAATGTACTTGACTATATGGACCGCAAGCGTATACAGATAGATAAGACCTTGTTCGATATTACGTATAATGGCGAAAAACTTACACTTGAAAACGATAATTTTTAAAATAATGACAGGAGCGGCTAAGGGGAGCAACCTGATGCCGCTCTTTTATTGTAAAAATAAAAAAATATATCCTTTTATGTTTCAAAGTATCAGATATTTGCGAATAGATATAATGAAAGCCGGAACAATGCATTGCTAAGCTTTACAAGAGGTGATGAACTTATGACAAATGAAGAATTACAGAATGCAGCAGAGGGGTCAAGGGAAAAGGCTCAGAGAATGATATTCAACGAGTATTTCAGATACGTTTATACTATTATTTTCAGCAAGCTCCGCAGCTTTGCAAGCCGTGAGGATATTGAGGAATGTGTGGGCGATGTATTCGCCGACATCTACATATACTACGAAGCGAGCAAGGCTTCACAGGGCGATATATCAGGGTTTGTAGGAACAGTTGCAAGGCGGAGGGCGACAGATGTTTTCAACCGCCTTACCCGCAGGAATATCACAACGGTCTCTGTGGACAGCGAGGAGGCAGCCGCTCTTGAAGCTCCCGATAATACGTCAGAGATAGTCGAGAGAAAGGAGCTCCGCACAGCTCTGCTGGGCTGCATAGAAAAGCTGGGCGAGCCCGATTCCACTATAATATTGCAGAAGTATTTCTTCAACCGCAGCTCAAAGGAAATAGGCGAGCTTGTATCGTTGACTCCCGAAAACGTCCGTGTGCGAAGCAGCAGGGCGCTGGAAAAGCTGAGAAAGCAGCTGGAAACTATGGGAATAAAGGAGTGTAGTATATGAACGATAAGGAACTTGGTCTTGATATCCTTGAAAATGCCGACGACGAGGAGATAAGACGCATTGCTGCTGACTGTCCTGTTTCATCCGAAGAAATGGAAAGGATGTTCAAGTTGAGCAGAAAGACATATAACGAAAGAACAAACGAAAGTAAAGAAGCTCATGCCGTTGAAGTATCAGGTGTTGAGCAGTATAAAAAGCCGATATGGCACAAGATAGTATCCGCAGCCGCCGCCCTTGCGCTGGTTGCAGGACTTGGTACGGGAGGATATTTCCTTGCAAGACACAGAGGCTCAGATAACCATTTTGCAGGCGGTGAGGACTCTCAGGTGCAGGAAGTTAACGAAAGCAATTATCCTTTCGGAGAGATAGACAGAGTCCGTATGATAAGCACTGCGATAGCCCCTGCGGCTGTTGAGCTTGAACCCGAGCAGGTCTCGGAGCTTGCTTCATTGCTCAATAAGCTTCAGTGGAAGGAGATAAAGGATAAGGAGCCTGCTGAGGGCGAATTCTCGCTTTTGTACATCTATAATAACAATGATCCGTACTTGCTCATGGTGAGCATGATGGATAGCTCGATAATGCACTGTAAATTAACCGACGGTGAAATTGAGAGCAGGCTTTACAGCGGCAGCGATGAATTATCACGTTTTCTGAATACAATCGAATTAGAACCTGAGAAGTTATTATACGATATTGATGATTTCTCGGAGGATACTATCAGAGAGGTCTGGACCTATGAGCACAGGGACATATCAGTTGATGCTGAAGGTATAGAATTGCCCGACTTCACAGCTATGAATGTGGATCTTGTAAAGGAACAGCTTAAAATTCGCGGACTTAACTGTGAAGTTAAAAAGCAGTCAAGCAGCGAAGTGCTGCCAAACTATGTAATAAGAACAGAGCCCGAAGCAGGAGAAAAGCTTAAACAGGGCGATACTGTGATATTATATGTAAGTATGGGTTCAGACGGCACGGCTGTTGAAATGCCGGACTTTACAGGCATGACAGTTGATGATGCCGCCATAAGGTCAGGATACTTGGGACTTAAAGTAATTACGGAATATGTACCATCTTCGGAACATATTGATACAGTAGTGAGACAGTCTCCCGAGGCTGGTACTGAAGTCGCATCAGGTGAAAATATTACCCTTTATATCAGCATGGGTGAATTTACAGATGGAGCTGTGACTCACAAAGTTACTGTTCCCGATGGCATAAACGGAAGATATGCCGTAGATTTTATATGGACTGACAGAGATGGAATAACAAAGGTAGAGTCAAGCGGTAATTTTGTGCTGCCTGAGTATGGGAATGAGGTTCTTACAGAGATAAGCGGAAAGGGGAATGGATGCGAAGCAACAGCGTATTTAACAAACCTTTCTGACTATAAAAGAGCAATCATCGGACATTATATCTTCAATTTTGACAATGGCACATATACTATAGAAGACGAGGATATAGAGGGTGCATTTAACGAAGTACAGTAAGTTTTTTTGCACAGTGGCGGATAATATCCGCCCGAGAAAGCAGGGCAGATGCCCTGCTTTTTGTTTATTGTGACGGCGAAACGCCTTTGCGGATATAATTGCATTGTGCAGCCCTACAATAATACTGAAAAATCACAATATTGTATTGACAAACAATATTATACGACGTATAATATTGTCAGAGCTTGAATATTGGAACTGATAAAATATTGCAGGCAAAACAAGTTCAAGCATAATAACTGAATACGAAAGGAGAAGGACTATGGGTTTTTCTATCAATGCAGGGCTTCTCGACGCCATGGTGCTATCGATAGTTCAGAACAATGACACCTACGGCTATGAGATAACCCAATACCTGCGAAAGGCTGTGGATATTTCGGAATCAACGCTGTATCCCGTCCTCAGACGTTTGCAGAAAGGAGAGCTCCTTGAGACCTATGATAAGGAGTTCATGGGAAGGAACAGGCGGTATTACAGGATAACTCCACGGGGCAATGACTCCCTTGAGGAGTACCGTGAGGAATGGCGGAGCCACAAGAAGAAAATAGACAGTATTTTATTGAATGAGGGAGCTGAAAGCAATGAACAAACTTGAATTTCTGACCAGATTAAGGAACAGCCTTGAAAGAGGCGGTATGCCTGCTGAGGATATAAACGATGCGCTTACATATTATGAGGAAGTATTTATGGACGCAGGCTTTGGCAAGGAAGAGGAGACTGCCGCTTCTATGGGAGCTCCCGAGGAGGTAGCAGTAAATATCCTCCGGGAGAGCGGTATCACTCCGCCTCCGCCCCCTGCACCGCAGAATATTGCCGCAGCACCTCAGCCGCAGAAGAAAAAGCCATCGGGCGGTGCGATAGCAGCAAGCATCATAATCGGAGTTCTTACTTTCCCGATATGGCTGCCATTGCTTATCGCAGCGGTCACAATTCTCTTCGTAGTCATCGTGGTGCTGTTATCACTGGTATTTGCGTTCATCGCAGCAGGCATCGGACTCATCATCGGCGGCTTTGCAATACTCTTTGAAGTTCCGTCTGTTGCTCTCATGGCATTGGGTGCAGGCTTCATCATCACAGGTCTTGTGATACTTCTTTGCAAGCCTGTTTTCAGATCAGCTATTCCTGCCTGCGGAAGAGGCATAAAGAAGCTCTTCGCATGGGTAGGCGGTTTATTCAAAAAGGGAGGAAAAGAAAATGTATGAGAATAGTGTAATAACACCTGAGATGCAGGCAGCTCCTCAGAAAAAGAGCGGCGGAAACTGGGTATGGATAACTTTTTTAGTTGTGGGACTTGTCATGCTCATAGCAGGAATAATCCTCTACAACACCACTGATGTGACAAAATATGTTGACCTCAAGGACGTCAGCGAGAGCTACAGTGCTGCTGATGTCAGCAGACTTGATCTCAATATAGACTGGGCAGACCTTACCGTAAGCAAGAGCAGCGACGACAAGATATATATCGATGCAAAAAACGTTCCCGAAAGCTTTAATGCAGAGGTCAGGGGGGACACCTTCTCCACCTCTTTTAACGAGAAGAAGCTGAGCTTTCATCTGGCTCCGAGCTGGCTCAACGGGGATAACAATGCGGTTATTGAAATAAAGCTCCCGGAGAAGGAGTATGAGAGCATGGTCCTTGACCTTGGTGCAGGGGAAACTAAATTGTCAGATATGGAGTGCATCAGATTCAGAGTAGAATGCGGAGCAGGTGAAGTGACCTTCAATGACGTAAAATGTGAAACAGGCAGCTTCGAGTGCGGAGCAGGCGAGGTCAATATCAACAGAATAAAGTGCAGCGATAAGCTGAATGTGGACGGCGGAGCAGGCTCTGTAAATATCAACAGCTCGGTGATCGGCGGTTTAGATGCAGACCAGGGCGTCGGCGAGCTGAACTTCACAGGTACCGTAAACGGCGATATAGACGTTGAAGGCGGAGTAGGCGAGATAGTCCTCAATCTTACCAATCCTGAGAGCGACTTTGTGGGCAGCGGAAGCAAATATAAAATGGATATTGAAACAGGTATCGGCTCAAAGACAGTAAACTACAATGTTTCTCGCTGAAAGCCATGCTTGACCACACTAAAATTAAAAAAGGGGACCGTGTCCGCCACAGACTTTTCGGTGTGGGGACGGTCACGGATACACTGCCGCTTGGCGGTGATACGGTAGTCACCATTGAATTTGACAATGGAACTACAAGAAAGCTCTGCGCAGTTATATCGGCTCTGGAAAGCGCAGAAGCTGATGAACATGATATAGATGAATATAGAGATTAGAAGAGAAGCCTGTGTCGGAAAGGACGCAGGCTTCTTTGTCTGTATCTGACAAAAATCACGGATATGATTTGTGCATGTATACGAATCTGAAAATTATTTTCCCATAATTCAACCCGTTTGCGTTGAAAAATACTCCTTTCCGCGGCATATATGAAAGCAGTAATTTTTGCTTTCAGCGTGAATGCAGGATATTTTAACGGAAAGGAGCTTAAATGAACGGGTTATATGAAGTATTCAAAATGGTCAGATTCCTGACCGACCGCGCCTGTATCCGCAGGTGCTATTTTACCACAGAAAACATGAGATACTGTACGGACAGCGGAGAAATGTATCTTCTGAAGGAGGGCTCATAATGGCAGTTTATCGCGGTGCATACAGCGGTGAGGAGATAGACAGGCTTCTTGCCAAGGCGGACAGCTCCGATGTTTTTTCTGAGGCGCGTCTCAACGGTATGTCCTTTGAGCAGATAAGCATGGAGGAATACGACAGCCTTGAAGAAAAGGAAGCAGATAAGGTGTACTTTGTCTATGATGAAAAGGGCAGGGTAAAGCAGTTTATCGGTGAAGCCCAGCTGGGGGGAGCTTCAATTACCGCAGGGAGCATTTTCCCCAACATCAGAAACGGTATGAGTATCATCACAGGAAATATCACGGAGGTGCAGTAATATGGCGATAGTACAGGAAATGAATTTGACAAACGGACAGATATGGGGCACTGTTTTGCCTTTTCTCGAAAACAACTGGACATGGCCGGGGGGA
>SFMO01000074.1 GCA_004554385.1 Ruminococcus flavefaciens | reverse complement strand
TTCATTTTGGTATATTTCTATTATACCACATTGTCTAACAAAAGGGGAGCATTTCATCCCGCGTGGAAGGCTGTTTTTGTATCATTCATAGTCTCAGAGGGACATAACATATATCTGGCAGGGATTTGCTTCGTCCCATAAATCGGGAAACACCTCGAATTCCCTGAATCCGCAGCTGATATAAAACAGGTTCGTCCTGTCATATTCCTCGTACTTTCCCATCTGAACGGTTTTCACCTGCATGAAGGAGTAGCCTGAGGCTCTTGCGGCTTCTTTAGCCTTTTCCACAAGCTTTCTGCCTATGCCCTCACGGTGATGTCCCTTCAGAACACCCATAACAGCAAGCTCTACCGTAGCATTGCCTGTCTCCTTCAGACAGAGGAATCCCACATATTCTCCGTTCTCTTCAGCAGCAAAGAATACCCTGTCCTCACTTTCCGCAATGTACTGCTCTCTCGACTCCTCAACCTCAAACCATTCTGTCAGCGCTTCGAGTATATTCCGTGATATTTCTTTCTTCTTTGCTTTGTCTTTTATTTCAGTTACCATGGTATCTTCCTTTCCTCAGCTTTTCTGTTATTGTAGCACAAGCAGGTCATCAGGTCAAGGTTTCACAGATAAATGCCATAATTTTTCATTTTATTATCACATAAACGAACTATCCTGCCCTTGACTTTTTCCGACAATAGTAGTATAATAAATTCATATTTATGTACAGGAGAGTGTTTTTTACATGAGCAGAGGAAACGGCTTTTTCAGTAATCTGAAAAAATCCACCAGGATAACCCTCGTTTCGTGCGGCTGTTTTATTGCACTTACAGCTGTTATTCTTACCTTTTTTGTAATGTTTCCAATAACTCCGTCAGAGAAGCTTATCTCAAGCTTCGGACGCGAGAGCATATATAAGCAGGACCCTCAGGGTACAAGCCCTGTTACTTCTGTTACCACAACGATGACCAATGATATTCTCATTTCAAAGGCAACACGCACAACTACCGTAACAAAGGTCAAGAGAACCGAATTCACTATCAGCATCACCTCGGGTTCGGGCTTCTTCAAGGGTCAGAAGATTCCTTCGGGCAACTTCACAGGCGACTATTCATACACTCCTACCACAACGACTTCCGTTATCAGCGGCTATACAGGCAGCGGTATGGGTACAGGCACAGGCACAGGCGCAGAAACAGGTACGGGCACGGGCGCAGGTACAGGTACGGGCACAGGTACAGGCACCGAAACTCCGGCTCCCGTTGAAGGCGGTGCAGGCGCAGGCACAGAGACACCTGCTCCCGTTGAAGGAGGTGCAGGCGCAGGTACAGGCACAGAAACACCTGCTCCCGTTGAAGGCGGTGCAGGCGCAGGTACAGGTGCAGAGACACCTGCTCCGGTTGAAGGCGGCGGCGGTGCAGCAGCAGCTCCCGCTGAATAATAATAAAGACAAAGGCGTGATGAGGAAACTTCCCTGTCACGCCTGTTTTTTACGTATAATCAAAAAGCCACAGCGGAAAGCTTCTTGCTTACCCGCTATGGCTCAGCTGTTAAAATACAGCCTTTTTTATCATATCAAGCTCTTCAAGAGAGATACAGTTGGGTATGTCCTCATACTTCATAACGCACAAAAGCTCGTCTATCTCTGCCCAGCAGACCTCCGAGACCTCAGAGGACTGAAGAACAAGGTCCTCGATATTTATCTTTTCACGGCAGATATATACCGCAACAAGCTCGTTATCGTGTATATCGCCCTTTGTGTACTCAGCCCTTTTCAGACCTATGAACTCAAGCTTGCTTCTGTCCATGTCAAGCCCCAGCTCCTCACGTACTTCTTTAAGGGCAGTGTGACGGAACTCCTCCCCCTGTGACACATGACCTGCCGCAGAAACATCGTAACAGTCGGGGTTGATGTCCTTTTCATGTGCACGTTTCTGCAAAAGCACGAATATACCGCCGTCACGGCGCTTTATCATCCATATGTGGACAGTCGGGTGGAGATCACCGTCTCTGTGTACAAGTGTTCTGGGCTTGCTTTCGGCAGTTATCCTTGCCTTGTCGTCGATAAGGTTGAGGAACTCATCGGAAATGAACTCGACTCTTATATCGTCGTTTTCCTCGGCAGCCTCCGTAAATACCGCCTTTATATCGTCAATAGTATCGTTCTGTATATCCTCGTCGGAAATATATACCTTGTAGGATGCAGGTGCACCCTTTTCCGCAACAGCTCCCGCAAGAGTGAATCTGTCAGTAATACCGTCATTTCCAAGCTTTTTTGCCGTTTCGGCATACAGCTTATCCTCGGGAGCCAGACGGCTCAGAAAAATCTCAACATCTTCCATAATCTTCTCCATTATCTCACGTTTTCCCATAAAACGCCTTATTCAGCGCTATTCATTATATACCCATGAGATAAAAAAGTCAAGTCTTTTTGAGAAAATAAAAACGACGCCCCACATTTAGTAAGGCGTCAGGCACTGTGCTGTCTTATCTTTCACGAACTTCTCAAAGCGCCGTAAGCGAAAGCAGAACTTCTGTACTGTATAAAGTAAGCGAGCCTGCGAGCGCCAACGTGGCAGCGCGCACAGGCACTGTGCTGTCTTATCTTTCACAAACTTGTCAAAGCGCCGTAAGCGAAAGCTGAACTTCTGTACTGTATAAAGTAAGCGTGCCTGCGAGCGCCAACGTGGCAGTGCGCACAGGCACTGTGCTGTCTTATCTTTCACGAACTTGTCAAAGCGCCGTAAGCGAAAGCAGACCTTCCGTACTGTATAAAAAAGCGAGCCTGCGAGCGCCAACGTGGTAGCGCGCACAGGCACTGTGCTGGCGTCCCAAAGAGGAGTCGAACCTCCGGCCTACTGCTTAGGAGGCAGTCGCTCTATCCTACTGAGCTATTGGGACACATCATGTATAATATTTTACCACATTTTTCTCCCCATTGCAAGGGCTGAGATATAATTTTATTTTTTTACATATACTCAGACAGCAGTTTCTGCCATGAAAATGTACCGATAATTCCTTTGAAACTGCCAATTTAAGAACAATACATGAACTTTTTGGCAGGCTGTTGCAATTGCTATTTAAATATGTTATAATACTCTTGTCTGAAACTGAGGGAAGTACGGTGAAAACCCGTCGCAGCAGTCACTGCCGTATAGTCGGATCGCTCGTCAGGCAATTATAGTAATACACGTTTTTGGACAGTGAAAGACGTTGCCGTGGAACTCCGCACCTTTCTGCGGAGCTGTTTGCTGCGCTTTTTCGCACTGCGGAAAGGCTTTTTTATTGTCCGCAATAATTTTTAAGGAGTAGGTTTTTATGAAAAAGACAATCGCTATGGCAGCTGCTCTGCTTATCTCATGCTCAGCTGTCTGTATGACATCATTTGCCGCTGATACTGACAGTGCTACAGTATATGTTACTATCAACGACCAGAACAAGGACCTGGTACTGGTTGAAGAGCCAATAGCCGTTACCGACATCGACAGCGACGGCAAGCTCACTATAAACGATGCCCTCTATATCGCTCACGAAAACAAGTTTGAGGGCGGCGCTGAGGCTGGCTACAAGTCCTCTGTGGGACAGTATGGTCTCGGTCTTGACAAGCTCTGGGGAGTCGAGAACGGCGGAAGCTACGGCTACTATCTCAACGACAATATGGCTATGGGACTTGCCGATGAGGTAAAGAACGATGACCAGCTCCAGGCTTTCATATACCCCGATCCTAAGGACTACAACTACCTTTACAGCTATTTCGACGCAAAGAACGGCGGCGACAAGGACGCTGACTCAGAGGTCGAACTCACACTTTCATATGTTTACTTCGATGAGAACTATGCCCCCAAGTCCAAGGCTCTCGGCGGCGCTAAGATAACCGTTAACGGCAAGGAGACAGACCTTGTTACCGACGGTGACGGCAAGGTAAAGGTAAAGCTCACAGAGTCGGGCAGGAACACTGTCAGCGCTTCTTCTGCTGACGTTAACATCGTTCCCCCTGTGTATATCGTAAACGTAAACGGCGAGGCAGCTGCAACGACTACAACTGAAACCACAACCACAACAACTACCACCACAACTTCTACCACAACAAAGGCTTCTGCTACTGCCAAGGCTACTACAGCTTCAAAGACCAACTCTCCCAAGACAGGCGTCAAGGGTGCAGGCATGGCTGTTTTCGGACTTGCAGGCGCTGCTGCCACAGCTTTCGCTCTGAGAAGAAAAAATGAGGAATAAAGCACACATAAGCTTTCTGTGCATTGTAATGACATTGTTTTTATCACTGGGCTGTGTCCCTATGGAGGCTCAGTGCAGCGAGCATACCGCCGAAGAGGTCGCTGACCTTATCGGCGGTATCGTTGATTATAAGCTAAGTCAGTGCGGCGCGGGAAGTATTGAAGAATGGCTGGGCGGCAGTATCGCGGAGGGGGCAGGCACTACGTCTGACTGGTATGCTCTTGCCCTAAGTCAGTACGGATATTCCGACCTTTCAGCCTATGAACGCGCCCTGACGGAATATCTCTCAGGCAATAATGTCCTCTCGGCGACCTCCCGTGAGAAATACGCTCTTGGTCTGGCGGCAGCAGGCAGCCGTAACAGCTATGTCACCGATATACTTGACAGCTCCATCGGCGAACAGGGCATGATGAGCTGGATATACGGGCTCCATGTCCTCAACAACGGCTATACCTGCACGAAGTTCAGCACGGATTCCGTGGTGGATACCATTCTTTCCCTTCAGTATCCCGACGGCGGCTGGGCTCTCTTCGGAGAATACGGCGATATTGACGTCACAGCCATGACTGTTCAGGCTCTTGCTCCCCATACAGGCAGAGACGATGTTTCGGGAGCTGTGGACAGGGCTCTGGACTTTCTCTCCGCAAAGCAGAAGGACAACGGCGGCTATGAGAGCTTCGGCACTCCCAACCCCGAGAGTACATCACAGGTCCTCACCGCAGTTTCGGCTCTTGGTATCGACTGCCGATACGACGACAGATTCATCAAGGACGGTCACGACCTCATTGACGGCATAGTGGAATACCGCCTCCCCGACGGAAGCTTCTGCCATACCCACGGCGGCGGCACTAACGAAACAGCTACCGTGCAGGCGTTCTACTCATTCATAGCTTTTGAGAGAATGACAGAGGGCAGGTCCCCCCTGCTTGTGCTGGATAACCGTGTGCTGCCCCATAATACAGAGGAGCATACAGGAAGCGTTCAGCCCGATGTTCAGCAAACCACAGCAGCTTCTCACACAGAAAGCAAGGCTGTTTCTTCTGCACGTACAGGCACGGTTACGACCTCGGCAAAGACCACATCGACCACTTCTCTGTCCACGTCTGCTTCGGCAGCGGCTAAGACTTCTGCTGTTACGGTCACAGGGACGACTGCCCTCACAACGGAAAAGCTATCCCTCTCAAACAGGACAAAGGGCAGTGCAAAGCCTGCTGTTATCATAGTCATCATAGGCTCGGCAGCAGTCATCTCCCTCATCATCTTTATACTGGGCAAGCGAAGCCCCAAAAACTTCCTGTTTATCGCGCTGATAGCAGGAGCGGCTGTCATTGTTGTATTGCTGACGGATATACGCTCAGCCGACGAATACTACAGCGGCGGCAAAAAGGACAAGGACAGTGTTGCAGGCACGGTAACTATGGAGATACGCTGCGACACTATCGCAGGGAAGGCTGAACATATTCCTGCGGACGGCATTATCCTCCCACCCACGGCTTTTGACTTTGAGGCAGGTGAAACTGTATTCGATATACTCACGGAAGCCGCTCAGACCTACGGCATACAGGTGGAGAACAGGGGCAGCGCAGGAGGCGCTCACGGTATGGTCTATATCGCAGGCATAAACTATATCTACGAATACGATTTCGGCGACCTTTCGGGCTGGGTATACCATGTAAACGGCATTACCCCTTCAAGGGGCTGCGGCGAGTATGAGCTCTCCGACGGCGACAGGATAGAGTGGCTCTACACCTGCGAGATAGGTCACGACCTTGATGAGGTGTACGAAAAATGAGAAGCTTTTCAGAATACAATCCCATTGCAGTGACACTGTGGTTTTTCAGCGTTACAGGCATTGCCATGTTCTGCAATTATCCCCTGCTCATGGCAATGTCCCTTGCAGGGGCTGTTGCTTTCTTCCTCATGGGGAACGGTCTTTCCCACGGGAGGGAGCACATTTTCTTCTGGATACTCTTTGCAGTTCTGGCTCTGGCAAATCCCCTCATCTCACACAACGGCAAGACTGTCCTCTTCGTGATGAACCACAATCCCGTAACCCTTGAAGCTGCCCTCTACGGTGTGAACTCGGCGGCTATGATGGTAGGAGTTCTATACTGGCTGCGCTCCTTCACACAGATAATGACCTCGGAGAAGCTCCTCTACATCACTGGAGCTCTCTCCCCGAAGCTGTCACTGGTGCTGTCAATGGCAATGAGGTTCGTTCCTATGTTCGGCAGACAGTCCGCAAGGGTAAGCGACGCACAGAAGGCTATGGGGCTGTTCAGCGACGACAATATCATTGACGACATAAAGGGTAAGTCGAGGGTGTTCTCGGTCATGGTCACATGGGCTCTGGAAAACGGCATAATCACTGCGGACAGCATGGAGGCAAGGGGCTTCGGCACTCACAGGCGCACTCAGCTCAGACGTTTCAGGTTCAGGGCTGCGGATACAGCCTTTCTCATTGCTTCACTTGTACTTTTCGGCATTACGGCGGCGGCTGTGGGCACTGATTCCCTCAGCTTCAGCTTCTACCCTTCCATAAGCTTTGAAGCTCCCGATGCTCTCGGCACAGCAGGTCTCATAGCGTACGGACTTCTCATACTACTCCCCTTTGCGGCGGAAACGGCGGTGAATCTCAGATGGAAATACTTGCGGTCAGCGGTCTGACCTTTACATACCCACAGTGCAGCGAACCTGCGATAGACAATATCTCCTTTTCTCTCAGAAGGGGCGAATTCGCCGTACTCTGCGGAGCTACGGGAAGCGGCAAATCAACTCTCCTGCGCATGCTCAAGCGTGAGCTTACTCCCCTCGGGGATAAAAAGGGCAGCATATTCTTTGACGGCAGTGAGCTTTCAGAGCTCAGCAGCATAAGGTCTGCCACAGCAATCGGCTTTGTCATGCAGAAGCCCGAACAGCAGACGGTCACGGACAAGGTCTGGCACGAGCTTGCCTTCGGTCTGGAGAATATCGGCACTCCCCCCGATGAAATATCAAGGCGGATAGCCGAAATGGCAAGCTATTTCGGTATCGGAAGCTGGTTCGGCACAGACGTTGCAGAGCTCTCGGGAGGACAGAAGCAGCTCCTCAATCTGGCTTCCATACTGGTCATGCAGCCCGAGCTTCTCATACTGGACGAGCCAACTGCTCAGCTTGACCCCATTGCGGCGGCTGACTTCATTGCAGCCCTCAGACGACTTTGCAGCGATATGTCTATCACTATCCTCATTGCGGAACACCGCCTCGAAGACGTTGTGCCCCTGTGCGACAGGCTTCTGGTCATGGATGGCGGCAGGCTCATTGCAGACGATCCTCCTTCAAGGGTCATTGCTGACCTGAGAGACCGCAGCGACATTATCTGCGGCATGCCTGCGGCTTCAAGGCTTTACGCTCAGCTCAAAGGCGAGGGCAGCTGTCCTCTTACTGTCCGCGAGGGACGAAGCTTCATCGAGAGCAGCTACGGCAATTCTGTCTCAGCTCTCCCCGTGGGGGAGTATAAATGCGATGGCAGCACAGCCCTTGAATTCAGCGGAGTTTACTTCCGCTACTCCCGTGAGGGAAAGGACATTCTGGACGGTCTGTCACTGAAAATATATGAGCGGGAGATATTCTGCCTTCTGGGAGGAAACGGCTCGGGCAAGACCACCTTCCTCTCCGCAGCAGCAGGGCTGGTAAAGCCGTACAGCGGCAAAATAAAGGTATTCGGAAAGAAGCTGAAGGACTACAGAAACCGTTCCCTTTACCGTGAGTGCCTTGCAATGCTGCCACAGGACGTTCAGACCGTCTTTCAGCGGAATACGGTGAGAGAGGAGCTTGAGGAGTGCCATGCGGATATTTCGCAGCTCCCCTATGATGTCTCACCCCTTCTGGACAAGCACCCCTATGACCTTTCGGGGGGGGAGCAGCAGCTTGTAGCCCTTGCAAAGGTGCTTGCCTCAAAGCCTAAGCTCCTTCTCCTTGACGAGCCGACTAAAGGACTTGACGCAGGAGCAAAGCTGCGCATAATGGAGATACTGCGCTCACTGAAGGAACAGGGGGTAACAGTGGTCATTGTCACCCATGATGTGGAGTTCGCCGCATTATGTGCGGACAGGTGCGCTATGTTTTTCGGTGGCAGGATAGTCTCATCAGGCACACCCAACGGCTTTTTCAGCAAAAACAGCTTCTACACCACAGCCGTCAGCCGCATGACAAGGGGCTATTTCACCAATGCTGTCACAGTTGCCGACGCAGTGGAGCTATGCTCCCTGAACGGCAGAAAGGAGTGACCATGCTCCTTATCAGAAACAAGAATCTCAGAAATACGGTGCGGTTCACAGTGCCCTTCGTAATTATCCCTGCACTGACTATCCTCGGCGCACTGGTTTTTGACGGAAAAAAGCACATCATCATCTCCCTTGCAGTTGCTCTCCTTGCACTGCTCCTCTTTGCGGCAGGCTTCGAGAAAAAGTCCACAGGTACGCGGCGCATGGTCATAGTAGCAGTTATGACCGCGCTGTGCTTTGCAGGGCGGTTTATCCCCTTTCTAAAGCCTGTGGCGGCGCTCACCATAATCACAGCTCTCTATCTCGGGGGCGAGGCAGGCTTTCTTGTGGGAGCTCTCTCCGCAGTTCTCTCCAATTTCTACTTCGGACAGGGACCGTGGACTGCCTTTCAGATGCTTGCGTGGGGACTAATCGGGCTCTTTGCAGGCATGCTCTCAAAGCCTCTGCTGAAAAGCCGTGTACTTCTCCTTGTTTACGGAGCGGCGGCAGGGCTGGGGTACTCATTTTTCATGGATATATGGACAGTCCTGTGGTACAACGAGGGATTCAGTGTGAAGCTCTATGCTGCGGCTCTCGTCTCAGCCATACCCTATACGGTGTCGTATGCAGTGTCAAATGTGCTGTTCCTGTTCCTGCTTGCAAAGCCATTCGGAGAAAAGCTCTCACGTATCAAGACCAAATACGGTGTCTGAATTAATTCATAATGCATAATTCATCTTTAATTCCAAATCAAATTAATGTTTGACTTTGCAGAACAACTGTGATATAATGGTAAGGTAAAATTTAAATCCAATGGAGGTCTCTCAAAATGGGAATGTTCGACAAGCTTATAGCAAACCTTAAATCAAGCAAGAAAACCATCGTCTTCACTGAGGGCAGCGACCCGCGTATCCTCTCCGCAGCTGACAGACTTATCAAGGAAAACCTCATGGGCGTTATCCTCTGCGGAAACGTTGACGAGGTAAAGGCTGCTGCAAAGAACGGCGGCTTCAATATCGACAGCGCTGAGATCCTCGACCCTGCTACATACCCCGAAATGGACGCTCTCGTAGCTCAGATGGTAGAGCTCAGAAAGGGCAAGATGACTGAGGAAGAGTGCCGTACAGCTCTCTCAAAGTCCAATTACTTCGGAACTATGCTGGTTAAGGCAGGCAAGGCAGACGCTCTTCTCGGCGGCGCTACTTACTCAACAGCTGATACAGTAAGACCTGCTCTCCAGATAATCAAGACCAAGAAGGGCTCTAACCTTGTTAGCTCTTCATTCATTCTCTTCCGTGAAAAGGACGGCAAGGAAGAAAAGATAGCTATGGGCGACTGCGCTATCAATCTCGGCTACACAGACAGACTCGACAAGGACGGCAATGTTGTTCTCTCAGCTGCAAGACAGCTTGCAGAGGTTGCTGTTGAGACTGCAAAGACTGCTGATTTCTTTGGCATTGATCCTAAGGTAGCTGTTCTCAGCTTCTCTACATACGGCTCAGGCAAGGGCGGCACAGTTCAGCTCAGCCACGACGCTGTTATCGAAGCAAGAAACATTGATCCAAACCTCGTTATCGACGGTGAGTTCCAGTTCGACGCTGCTGTTTCAGCAGAAGTTGCAAAGACAAAGTGCCCTGACTCAAAGGTTGCAGGACAGGCTAATACATTCATCTTCCCTCTCATCGAGGCAGGCAACATCGGCTACAAGATAGCTCAGAGACTTGGCGGCTATGAAGCTTACGGTCCTATTCTCCAGGGTCTTAACGCTCCTATCAACGACCTTTCAAGAGGCTGCAACGCTGACGAAGTTTACAAGATGGCTATCATCACAGCTGGCATGGCTTAAGCGGAGAGCCTCCGCACCCTAACCGCGTTGTCGCTCGTAAACTCGCTTACTCTTAACAAAATCGTTAATTGTACATCGCTTACGGCACAGTGACACCAATGACAAACGAATTCAATACATAATTAAAAAGGGACTGCGTTTTTTGCAGTCCCTTTTTGTTTTATTCGACAGGCTTTTCCGTAACATCACTTATGCGCCAGCCATTTTCGGTGTTCACGATAGTAAATGTGGTCTCAAGAGTAAAATTTTGCGGCTCGATTTGATGTGTATGTCTTATAGCTGCAATTATATTGCCATTCTCGTCAAACTCACTATTTAAATCGTATCCTTCCCATTTTAATGTTTCTACACCGATATCGTGGATACCTTTTTCGATATAGTATCCATTATCCGTGGTGCACACGAATGTATGCTTTTTAGTATCTTCATCAATATCAGAACACATTTCAAGTACTTTATGTCCTAATTCATTATCAAGTATTTCTAAACAGCGCTTTTCAATATCTGCCCATGTGGGGTATCTCTGGTCGATAACGCGATAGAACTCTAACTGATACTCAAACTGACCGTCCTCTGTTTTCATTGTCTTTGTAATGATATCAGACTTGTCAACTTCAAGGTCTCCTGCGTGGAGTGCGCACATAAACTCCCTGTAATCGTCAATAAGAGACTTTGCAATAGTGTCTGCGTCAGCTTCCACGGCTTCGGTGCTGACCTCAGTTTCATCATAAATGGGAGTTATCCAGATATTGCCTATGCGCAAGCCATCCTCAGTGTTCACGATGGTAAATATGGTCTTAAGAGTAGTATTATCATTTCTTACTATGACAGTTGCGGTTATATTGCCGCTGTCATCGGTATACTCATTCATCTCATATTCGTTGGATGAAAAAATATTTGTGTCATCATCATGGTGGTTCGATTCGTGATAGTATCCGTCCTCAGTGACACAGAAAAGCGGATCGCTCATATTATCATCTTTTTCCCCTATGCACTCTTTGAGTATCATCTGTCCGCACTCCGCATCGAATATTTCATAGCAGCGCTTTTCAATATCTGCAAATGTGGGGTATTTCGGGTCGGTAACGCGGTAATAATCTCTGCGGAATTCGCCTCCGCTGATCTGCTCACTGGTCTTTGTAACAACATCTGACTTATCTACTTCAAGGCTTCCTCCATTAATGACACTAAAAAAGTCGATGCAATCGTCAATAAGAGCCTTTGCGTCATCTTCCTCTAATACAGTAACGGTATCTTCGGCATCAGTGGTCATTTCTGTAGTCTCCTCGGTAGTCACCGCAGCTAACGGAGCTTTTCCGTTACGGCTTATGAAGTACATACTTCCGCCGATACCGCCTATGAGAAGAACTGCCGCTGCTGCAATGCTTATGCCCTTATACCATGCAGGTCTGCGGTATTTCTCAACTCCCGATACGTCGATACTGTTATTGTCATTTTTTATATCAAACTTTCTTTTACTCATGGCGTACAGCCTCTCTTTCCGCTCGTCATCGAGGACGGGATACTCCTTAGAGAGCCTGTCTGCTGTTTTGCTGTCGATGTCATTGAATACATCATCTGTTCTCATTGATATCCCTCCTCTGTGATACCTGCCGCGCTCAATAGTTCCCTGAGTTTTTTCCGTGACCTGCTCAGCCTTTTCTGCACAGCAGTATCGCTCAGTTCTACAAGCGAAGCAATTTGTTTTGTTTTCATTCCGTAGTAATAGAAGTAAACAATGATAGACGAATCAGGCTCACCCAGGCTTTTCACGCAGTCGAACACGGTCTCGCGCAGAGCTGAAAGCTCCGCAGACTCATCAACTCTGAAATCAGAAGAAAGCTCACCTATGCTCTCCGACTCCATAGATACCGTCGTGTCATTTTTTTGAGAGAGCCGCCTGAAATAGCCTATGGCAGTACGCTTTGCAATTGTTCCGATTATACCTTTCAGGTCTCCGTCAGTATCCGTATGGCTTTCAAGATAACGGAATACCGCCGCAAACGTATCGCTGAGACACTCGTCCGTGTCCTCGCTTGTGCCGCAGCCTTTCAGTTTGTTTGCACATATGGCATAAACGTACCCGCAGTATTCATCAAACAGCGCTCGTCTGCCTGCTTCGGCTGACTGCTCCATTTTACGGCGCAGTTCTTTATCTGTCATCGTTTCACTCCTTTGAATGCATTCATATATTACACTCGCTCTGACCTGCGTTTTTCTGACCTGTTTACAAAAAAAAGGAGAGACATTTTCTGCAAGTCTCTCCATCATATCCGAATTGCTTATATTTGTCTCAGCATTTCAGCGACTTCCTCCACGGAGCATTTATAGTCACCGTCGCCGCTGCGCTTATATGTGCCTGTGTAGATGCTTCCGCCGATGTAAATGGGCTCCTCGCCCTTCTTTATTCTCGGCACTGTGATAACTATGATGTACTTGCCGTCTATACGCTTTATCTGAACATCATCATGGGTGAGTATATTGCGGCTCACCTTGCGCGTATCGCTGATTATCTCCCAGAAATCGCTGAGAAGCCACTCGGGGTCGGGCAGGTCAACAGGTCTCAGTGACTTGTCCTCCAGTTCCTCGACTCCGAGAAGGATAACACCGCCGAGGGTATTTGCGAATGCGGAATATGTCTCCCAGAGGCTTTCGGGAAGTCCCCCGATAGCCTTTTTTGCTTCTATGCGGTTGGTCTCCTTGTATTTTTCAAGGTGCATTATGTCTATCATAGCCATTCCCCTTTCACTTATATTATACTCGCTGTGACTTCATCAGTCAAGTCTATTCATAATTGAGCAGTAAGCAGTGAGTTTAAACAGATAACCTGTAGGAGTCACCCAAATCTATCCGCATTTGACAAATTATATGTAATGTAATATAATATAATGGTATTTTTATATAAAGGAGTGTTTTTATGCTTAAAAAAATAACCGCAGCCGCACTCAGCACAGCTCTGTGCATAACTGCTTCCATACCATTCACAGGCAGCTGCACCTCTGCTGTGCAGCCCCTTGACACCCGAACTTCCACAGTCCGCTCGGAAGCCGATATACCTGTCCCCTCTGACCTGAGAAAAGGTGAAACTCCCGTAAGCAAGGGGGATCTCGGTGAAAATATCCTCTATTTCCTTTACGAGGACGGCACTGTCTACATCAAGGGCAGCGGCAAGACGGCTGACTTTACAGGCACTCCCTTCGGGAATACTTTAAGGAAAACCATAAAGAAAGCCGTTTTCATCAACGACGGCGACGGTATCACTTATATAGGCAGTTCCCTTTTCTGCAACTGCCCTGCACTCGAAGAGGTCGAGCTCCCAGACACTGTGACTGTCATCGGCTCAAACAGCTTCAGCTCATGCCCTGAGCTGGCAAAGATAAACCTTCCGAAGGCTCTGACCACAGTGGGAGTGTTTGCATTTGCCGATGACAAGGCTCTCGAAACTATTGAGCTCCCCGATTTACTTCAGCTCATCGACAGATTTGCATTTCATGGCTGTTCTTCCCTCAAAGAGCTGAAGCTCCCCGAAACTCTGCCTGTTCTCCGTGCATATGCCTTCGCAGACTGCACCTCACTGACCGAGGTCACTGTTCCCGAGGCAACAAAAACTATCGGTCCATACGCATTCAGCGGCTGTTCTTCCCTTAAAAAAGCTGTCATCAAGGGCGGCTCAGAACAGTTCGGCGAGAAGATGCTTGAGAAATGCACAGCTCTTGAAGAACTCACTGTTCCCTCTGCTGACGGAGAGTTTTTCAGAGAAAACAATGCAGCTCCCAGTAAATGGTTCGGATTTCTCTTCGGCGGATTTGTCCCGAACAAAACCTACGCAGTAAGTCTTAACGGAGATATCTGCTATATCCCGAATTCTTTCAGCTCCATAACCGTAACAGGGGGCACTGAGATAGCTGATGACGCATTCCGTGGTTTCAGCAGTCTCACCTCTGTCACTGTCCCCGACAGTATCACACGTATCGGCGATAACTCATTCAACGGCTGCAAGGCTCTCTCCGACTTCACTCTCCCCTCAAAGACCGCATATATCGGCAGCTCCGCCTTTAATGACTGCGGTCTGCTCGTCACTGACATTCCCGAGGGGGTTACCGTCATAGGCGATTCTGCTTTTGCAGGCTGTGCCTCCATAAAGGAGATAAACATCCCCGAGGTCACGGAGTCTGTCGGCAATTCCGCTTTCAGCGGCTGTTCTTCACTTACAAAGGCAGTCCTCAGGAACTGCAAAAAGGGCATTGGCAAGAATCTGTTCGACGGATGCAGCTCCCTTGAAGACCTCACTATCCCCTATGCAGCCCTTTCTCCCGATGCTCTTGAAGATGAAGCTCCCACAGCATGGCTGGGTCAACTGTTCGGCAGGTTCATTCCCCAAAAGACATATTCAAATTCCTATAACGGCGATATAGTATATGTCCCCAACACTCTCTCAAAGATAACCATAACAGGCGGCACAAAGATACCGTCATATGCACTCAGCGGCTTCAGCAGCCTCAGAGAAGTGTCTGTTCCAGATGATGTGACCTTCATCGGCGAGGCTGCATTCGGCGGCTGTTACAGTATGGAGAAATTCAATATGCCCTCAAAGACCGAATACATCGGCGTCTCCGCCTTCCTCAAGTGCGAGAAGCTGGACGCTGCTCTGCCCGAGGGAGTTAAAGAGATATGCGACTCTGCCTTTATGGGCTGCTCATCTCTCACCGAGATAAACGTCCCCGATACCACTGAAAGGATAGGAAAGCTCGCATTCAGCGAGTGTTCAGCGGTCACAAAGGCAGTCCTCAGGAACTGCAAAAAGGGCATTGGCAAGAATCTGTTCGACAAATGCAGCTCCCTTGAAGAGCTGACTCTCCCATACGCTGGTCTGACTCTTGAATCCGTAAATGCTGACAACCCGAATGAATGGCTGGGTCACCTGTTCGGCGGATTCATTCCCGACAAGACATATTCCGACACCTACAACGGCGATATAGTTTATATTCCCTATTCCCTCACCAAGGTAACTGTCAGCGGCGGCGAAACTGTACCTGCAAATGCTTTCTCAGGCTTCAAAAGTCTCAAAGCTGTGTCAGTTCCCGATAACACAGCATTCATCGGAGACAATGCATTCAACGGCTGCAGCTCTCTCTCCGACTTCAGTATGCCTTCAAGGACTGCATATATCGGCAGCTCAGCATTTAACAGTTGCAGTCAGCTCGTAGTTGACATACCAAAAGGCGTTGCGGAGATAGGTGACAGTGCCTTTGCAGACTGCACATCCCTCACGGAGATAACCGTTCCCGTGGCAGCGGAGACCATCGGCAATTCTGTATTCAGCGGCTGTTCTTCCCTTAAAAAGGCAGTGATAAACGGCGGCAAAAAGGGTATCGGCACCGGCATCTTCGACAAGTGCAGCTCTCTTGAGGAACTCACTCTCCCCTTCGCTGCCTTCTCCGAAAAGGACGCTGAAAGCTCCGAGAGCAAAGCATGGCTGGGTCATCTCTTCGGCGGCTTCGTTCCCGAAAAGACATATTCCGACACCTACAACGGTGATATAGTTTATATTCCCTATTCCCTCAACAGCATTGTTATCAGCGGCGGCAGCAATATCCCAGACACTGCCTTCACAGGCTTCCATACAGAGGAATTCACTCTCCCGAAGACCGTCGCAAATATCGGCGACAGCGCATTCAACGGCTGCAATTCTATCCTCAATGTCTTCTTCCCCGATACTCAGGAGGCATGGGACAAAGTCACTGTAGAGGCAAACAATGAAAGTCTGGACGGCAAGGTAAGAGTTCTCGGCTCTGACGGAAAATACAAGGATGTTGTAACAAAGGTCACTACGACCTCCGCAGCAACGACAACAACGACTACTTCCACAACAACAACTGCCGTGACCACTGCCGTGACCACCACAAAAGTCTCCGACGGCTACTCTCTTGGCGACGTGGACAACAACAAGGCGGTGAACGCCGTGGACGCTTCACTTATACTCACTGATTATGCAATGACCTCGACAAACAAGAAAAGCGAGTTTACCGGGGCTCAGAAAAAGGCAGCCGACGCTGACAACAGCGGCTCCGTAAATGCTGTAGACGCATCGTATATCCTTGAATATTACGCTTACACATCTACAACGAAGGAAAAGCCTTTGACAATGAGCGAATACATGGATGAGAGGTCGAAATAACATAAAAACCACCCGTATTGAATGAAATGCTCCCCTTTTGTTAGACAATGTGGTATAATAGAAATATACCAAAATGAAGTCTAACGAAAGGGGACATTTTTATGCCAAAAGGAAAACCAAACAAGAGATATACACCTGAATTCAAGATCAAGGTTGTTGA
>SFMO01000073.1 GCA_004554385.1 Ruminococcus flavefaciens | reverse complement strand
TTCAACAACCTTGATCTTGAATTCAGGTGTATATCTCTTGTTTGGTTTTCCTTTTGGCATAAAAATGTCCCCTTTCGTTAGACTTCATTTTGGTATATTTCTATTATACCACATTGTCTAACAAAAGGGGAGCATTTCACTGTGTGTGGGACTTTTTATTTTAAAAAGATGATCTGCTGACGAATGTGCAGGATGATCGGCTTTATTACTGGATAGATGTATAATGCATAAATAATGCAAATTTCGTTTTTGATCTGCCGGAACTGTTGACATATGATAAAATTTATGATAATCTGTAATCAAAGGGAATTAAAATAAAAAGAACTGATGAATAGGGGAGCACAGCTGAAATCGTACAGTATCTGCTGTACTGTTTTAAAAGATATGATGGGAGGGAATCATATGAAAAAACACTGTAAAAAGATCGCTGCAGGGATACTGTCAGCGGCAATGCTCGTGCCGACGGGTGTCAGTATCGCAGAGCCAGTCAGGGCTTCTGCTTATGAGCTTGTGGGCGAGACCACCTTTGAGCACAAGATGATACCGTGGCATGCTGTGGAAACAGCCCCTGCGAAGCAGACATTCGAGCTTACGGACGGTGCTGTCAAGCTCAGTATAAGGGTGCCTAATGGCGCGGAATGGGAAAGATGGGATCTCCAGTTCAGACACAGGAATCTCAGCTTCAAGGCAGGTCACGAGTACAAGGTAAGCTTTAAGTCAAAGGCGAAGCGTGAGGGAATGGAGCTTTATTCCTTTATCGGCAATCTCAGCGACAGCGAGGAATACTTTGTGCTTGACGGTTCGACAAACGATATGCACATGGGTCCTGATATGGGCGGTCAATGGCCTTCGAGTTCTGTAAGGCTTACGACCGAATGGCAGACCTATGAGGGAATATTCAAGCCTTTGAATGATATTGAATCAGCTCAATGGGCCTTCCAGTATGCAATGGGCACCAAGTATAGCGGAAATGCTAAGAGCGGCGATGAGCTCTGGTTCGATGATATGTCCATTGAGGACCTGACAGATAAGGAATATGTGCCCCCCGTATCCAGCTTCGGCTATACGAACCGTGGTTTCAGCGGTCTGACAAACAATTATATCTCGGTCAATCAGCTCGGATACTATACGGGACTTGCCAAGAATGCAACGCTGGGCGATAACGCAGGCGACTTCGTATACGGTGCAGAGTCGATAGAGCTGACCGACAGCTATGACTATGAGATAGTAAGAGTTTCAGATGATGAAGTTGTTTATACGGGCAAAACAAGCGAGCCGAAGAAGGACAAAGATTCGGGCGATAATGTATGCAAGATAGACTTTACAGCTTTTGATGAGGTCGGCGAATACTATATCCGTATCAAAGGCAAGAACTGGAGATCGTTCACGTTCAGGATAGGCACCGATATTTACAGCGACAGCGAACATAATATGCTGACAAATGCGCTGAATTATTTCTATCAGAACCGTTCAGGTACAGATATCGAGTCAGAATATATCACATCGGGTGAAAAAGATAAACTCGCACATGCAGGCTTTCATAAGACAGATACGGGTTATGTCCAGACCCAATGGAAAGGTGAATATCTGGCAGATGATGAAGCGACCCATTACTATGCTTCTTCAAAGCTCAACGCATCGGGAGGCTGGTATAGATCCGGCGACCACAGCAAGAATATGACAGAGGGCGGTATTTCCGTATGGACGCTTCAGAATATGTACGAGCGCGCGGCAGAAAGCGGTAAGGGCAAGAAATTCGCGGACGGTTCGGGCACTGTTGTTATTCCCGAATCGGGCAATAAATACCCTGATATCCTTGATGAATGCAGATATGAGCTGGATTTTATGTCACGCATGAAGGTGCAGCCCGATGAGAAAACATGGGGCAAATATTCGGGTATGTATTATCACTGCATAAACGATCACATATTGCGCAGTCTTACCGAAAGGCCTGATTATGTCAGCTATGAGGATATACGTGTCATCAAGCCGCCTACATTTGCCGCAACTCTGAATTATGCAGCCTGCGCGGCACAGGGAGCAAGACTTTGGAAGGCTTATGACGCTGAATATGCAGATAAGCTCCTTGAAAGTGCTAAGGAGGCATATCAGGCATACAAGGCGAATTTTTATGAGCCAGAAGCTTATGAGCATGCTAACGAAGTGTCATTATATTATCCTCAGAATATTTATTTCCCTGACAGTGAGGTCTCAGCTGACGCCTACTGGGCAGCCTGTGAGCTTTATATCACTTCAAAGCTAATGGAAGATGAAGACGCTGCTGACTACCTTGATGATCTTTCCGGATATAAAGGTGCATTCACGTTTTCACCAAGGATAACAGGCGGATCAAACCAGCCCGGAGACTTCACATTCACATTGTTCAGAAGTGAAAACATTGCCGCAGCAGGCTCTCTGTCGCTGCTGATGCACAAGGATCTCCTCACAGATGAACAGACAGAGATGCTGAATAGTTCACTTCTTAAAACGGCAGACGATTTCATCAATGAAGAAGAAAGCCAGGGCTACGGTATCCCGTATAAGTATGACGATCGGGGTTACTTTGACACAGACTGGAGGCCTGAAATATATTACCGCGGCTTTGAATATGATTCCAACGGACGAGCCCTGAATAATATGATCGCTATGGCTTATGCCTACGACATAACAGGTGATGATAAGTACCTGAACGGCGTGACAAGAGGTATGGACTATCTCCTCGGAAACAATCCTATGTCATACTCATTCATTTCAGGTTATGGTTCTTACTGTACAAAGAATCCTTCACACGAATACTGGCAGTATGAGATCAACAAGTCTCTTCCTCAGGCACCTGACGGAGTGATCGTAAGCGGTCCGACTGCAAAGGCTATTGACTCATATGCGAGGGCTATGGGAATTGGATATGGAAATCCGGATGATCCTTCCGAGAGATTTTATGCTGATTCCGTAGAATCATGGTCTACCAATGAAGCTTCTCTCAGCAGCAACGCGTCGCTTGCATGGATGGTATCATTCCTTCAGGACGAAGCCTCCGCAGAACCTGCCGTTAAGGCTGTGCCGGGAGATGCTAATGCTGACGGCGAATTCAATGTATCCGATGCGGTGATCTTACAAAAGTGGCTGCTCGGTTCTAAAAATGTAAGTATGAAAAACTGGAGAGCTGTGGACTATAATAAGGACAATAAGCTCGATATATTTGACCTTGTTCTCATGCGAAAAGAACTTATAAGTCAGAATGCTTCAGAATATGTAAAACCACTTCATCGCAGCTTTGGTGGTCCGGTGCGTACTGTTACAGACGGTCTGAAATTATATCTTGGTCCCGATGAGAGCTTTGAACCTGTAGCTATTATCCATAAAAATACTGTTCTCTCGGAATTAGGATATCAGGATAATAACGATAAATGGATATTTACCGAATATGATGGTCAGTACGGCTGGATCAGAACGGTGGGAGACGATGGTAAAACTCCGACGATCGTTTATGAGGTATACATGGATAAGCCTGTAATATACCTGTATCCCGAGAAAGAGACCGATGTTCATGTTGAGCTGGAACTGACGGAAGCAGAACTCTCAACGACATACCCGAGATACAATAACGGCTGGGACGTAACAGCTTCCCCCGACGGCACACTTTTGAACAAGGCTGACGGCACACATCATAAGTACCTGTTCTGGGATGCAGTAAACTGCCGCACAAGATTCGACTTTTCCAAGGGCTTCTGCGTCGCAGGCTGTGATACCGAGAGTTTCCTGAAGGAAAAACTCACATATATGGGACTCACAGAAGCCGAAATGAACGAGTTCATAGTATACTGGCTGCCACTGATGGAGCATAACAAGTATAACCTAATTTCATTCCAGAGCGATGCCTATACTGATTCTGCCAAGCTTGACATCACACCGAAACCTGACAGCCTGCTGCGCATATTTATGGCGTATGTTCCCCTTGAAAATGCTGTGAACATCGAGCCGCAGGAGCTTGATACATTCGAGAGAAAAGGCTTCACAGTCGTTGAATGGGGCGGCAGCATCAAGGCAGCTTAACAATGGTTTCGTTATTACCTAAAAAGAAGAAATAGAATAAAAATGCCTCCGTATGCTGCCAAAAGACAATATACGGAGGCATTTGATATTACTTGCTGAGTTCACGCTTTACCGGATCATATTCAATTTTGAATTCATTGTCGGGAGAGCCCGTAACAGGTGAAATGCGGGAAGGAGCTCATATATAGCAAGCACTCCGCTTATAACAATGACTCCGTGAAAACCTGCAATGCTCTTCCGGTTATCCTGACCTGTATAATATCTGTCATTCATCAAATAACATTGAATCACAGAAACCGATATGATATAATATGTACAACCGAAAGAGAGGAAAACCAGACGCAATAAAATCACTTCTCAAAAAAATTTTTTAAAGGGTGCGACATTCACGATGTTCCGTGCGTCTAATTATCAAAGGAAATATTTCCTGTCGAAAGGAGAATAACAATGAGTGACGGTTCAGGTAGCTACAGCCGTTTTCTCTCAGGTGACAGGGACGCAATCGATGAAGTCATAAAAGACTATAAAGATGGTCTTATATATTACATCTACAGTATTATCGGAGATATGGAGCTGTCCGAGGAAGCCGCGATCGATGTGTTCATAAAGCTTTATGTAGATAAACCTGTTTTCAACGGAAATTCCGCATTCAAGACATGGTTATATACTATAGGAAGGAACAAAGCCTTTGACATCCGGCGAAAACGCTCAAGGATACGGGAAATATCTCTCGATGGCGCTTATTCCGTCCCGACCGGGGAAAATATCGAACAGAATTACTTACAGCAGGAAAAATGTTCAATGCTGAGACTTGCTGTGAGCAAGCTGAAACCCGAATACAGCCAGATTCTTTGTCTTATCTACTTCGAGAATTTCGATAATACCGAAGCAGGCAAGATAATGAAAAAAAGCAGCAAGCAGATACGTGATCTGCTTTACAGAGCGAAAAATGCTCTGAAAAGAGAACTTGAAAAGGAGGATGCTGAATATGATGGACTATAAGGAAATGGCCGCTATCGTCAAGGAAAGAGGCGATGCTATTATCACTGAAAAAGCTGAACATACACGCCGTATCCGAAAAGTATCAGTCGCTGTTTCAGGTATTGCAGCATCTGCCGCAGCCGCATTCTGTATCTGGCATCTCAAGGATTCAGCCAAATTCATTGACACGCCCCCTGATAACAGTAACATCATCGAAGATATTACAGAACCCGTTACTTCTCCGCCTTCCGAAAAAACGGCTGCTGTCTTATCAACAACAGCAAGCCATTCATCCGCATCAGCTTCCGTAACGAAAGCAGGGTCAACAGCTGTTTCTTCAGCAGATGTATCATCATCAGAAACTGCAAGATCATCTGATAAAGCATCTGCGTCTTACACTGCCGTTGACAGTATTATTACGTCAGCAGCCGTACAGACAGAATTTGTTCCTGTGGAAACTACAGAAACTGTTACAACATATGATAATGAACAACTATTAAGCGAAGGGAGAATTATTATGAAACGATTTGCCGCACTTTCAACCGCCATGCTCATGCTTCCGAATGTATCGGCTGCAAATGCCGCAGCTGCAGAGCCGTTAAAGTATACACGTACAGACAAGTATCCTGATTATATCCGGAATCTGATAACCTGCATTGAAGATTACGATCTGGATATTGACATAAACGGTGACGGTAAATTTGACATCTTTGATGCCTATGCAGTTGAACGCAGTTATACTGACAAGCTTCCTGAGTATATCGCCAATAATATAAACGACTGCGAAGAAAAGATAAATGAATTCAAGCAGGCTACAGGCTTGAATGCGAGTATCTATGATATTACGGAATACTTTGTACGTACTCAGCCGGTAAAGCTTGAATACTTCGACCCTAATTACTATATTGACAACTGTCCTGATACATATGCCGAACCTGTTCCGCTTGAATATATCAGGCACGATGACGGCGATTTCGATATAATCGATTTCTACGATACAATGTTCTACGAAGAGTCGGACGGTAAGTTTGAAAGACTGAAATACCACGGCAGCGATTCCGCAGACAAGTTAATGTCGCCTATACATTATTTTATAGAATATTATCTCAAATCAGCTATGTGCTATACCAATGCCTCATATAATGTAATGGCTGAGCTTATGGATAATGGCTTGGTTGATGCTGATATCGATTCAGACGGTGAGATCAATTTTGATGACATCATGCTGCTGTATAACTTCCGGGACAAATTCTATGATGATTATTATGAGACCTGTTATGGTTACTGGGACGAAAATGATGAATATCACAGTCTGGAACCGGGACAGATACATGAAAGAAAGAGAACATATGACGGCTTCCTTGAGGACTATGAAGAATATATTTCTTTCCTGAAGGAAATGCCAAATTATAATGAGAAAACCGAATACACTACCAATCATCCGCTTTCAGAGAGTGAATGGAAAAAGGCAACAAAATTCTATGATACCGCTTCTCAGTATTCGCT
>SFMO01000072.1 GCA_004554385.1 Ruminococcus flavefaciens | reverse complement strand
GATCATTATGCAAAGGAATATTTTCATTATAAAGATGAACTTGATAGCGGTAACATATATGAAGGGTTGGAACTCACAGATGAAATGATGATTTTTTTAACAGAAAAAGAGAAAATGTTTCAGAGGGAAAATGTGAAACCAATTGATGATAAATCGAAGAACCAATTTAAAGAAGCAGGTAAAAGCCATTTATCATCTGCCAGTACTAAATACGATTATCAATATTTGGAATTACAAGAACATTGTTCTGACCTCTTAATTATTACGGCCAACAAAATAAAAGTAAATGATAACATAAAAAGAATATATGATATTGGAAAATATTTTTGCGATAATAAATTAACAATTGATGAGCATTATAAATCATATCTTTCGTTAAAGCAAGATACTGTAAAAAAGTGCGTTCAATGGTTGTCCTTTGAATAGCCATGAAGGTAGAACCTTCCGTTTCACTTGACTATAGTCGTATGACATACTCAAAAACAGTGTCATATAAGTTGTTTTTGGGCTTTTGAAATATGTCATATAAAACCGCCACCCTATTGAAAGAGAATTGAGCCGGCAGTGCCGGCTCGCTCCTGTTTATGTAATCTTTCTTTTGTATTCTCTGATCCGGCGGTAGAAAGTGTTGGCTTGAAGTCCCATTTGTTTCTGAAAATCCACGGCTGTGATATTTCCGGACTTCCACTGCTCATACAGCTGCCCGAACTTTACCCAGTCGATAGGAATAGGCTGTCGTCCTTTATACTTTCCCTGAGACTTGGCAATAGCGATACCCTCACGCTGTCTCTGCAAGGTCTGCTCACGTTCAAGCTCTGAAAGTGCTGCAAATATAGACAAGACAAATCGTCCCTGCGGAGTGTTGGTATCGATGTTCTCCTTGCTGCTTACAAGAGTAACCTGTTTTCGCTGAAGCACATCTATAATGTTGAGCAGGTCTCGCGTAGAACGACCAAGCCTACTGATACTCTCAATATACAGGGTATCGCCCTCACGGACGTATTCCAGCATTGCTTTCAGTTCAGGACGGTCGGCGTTTTTGCCAGACATCTTCTCAGCGAAAACACGTTCGACCTGATACTGCATCATCAATGCTTCCTGTCGTGCGGTCTCCTGATGTTCAGTTGAGACACGAATATATCCGATTTTTCCCATTACCAGAAACCTCCGCAGCAGTTCTCATACAGGCTTTCTCCGCACATATACTTCACATCCCTGAGAGCTTCTTGGAGCAGGCTGTGATCTGCTAGCATATCCTCAATCTCGTCGCAGGTGTATCCGTACTCCAGTAAGAGCTCTACATCTGAGCTATCAACTCCATAACATCCACAATACGCGAGCAGTATTTCCTCATGCATATTATAATAAGAAGAGTCATCCCAGTCATACCATGCTCCGTACTTCGAACGGTAAATCTTAGGCTGAAACTTTGCTCTTGAAATATCTCCTTTTCTATCAATACGGATTATATCTCCTTCATTAACTTCTATCTTTTTATAAGCAAATTTATGTAAACTAAGGCGGCGTAAAGCCGCCTTCATTATACTTTCTGTACTTGCGTATACATATAGTCCGAGAACTTCAAAATGAAGAAGGCACATGGGGTTGCTTCCTTTTATAATGTATAAGGAATTTTTCTCGTCAAGCACTGTGAATGTGAAGTTTCCCTCTACAGTTTCTGCCATATACTTGAGACTATCGAAGTCAAGTTTGTTTTGCTGTTCAATGAGCTGGCAAGCAGCATAACTATCTGTCTCGATATGTGTATCAGGGATTATCTTGTCCTTGCGAAGTTCCTTATCGTTCCAAAGTACACCATTATGAGCAAAGGCGAAAGAAATATCCCCGGATACACCGGGGAAAGGATGATTATTATAATTAAGCTTCTCATTGCCCTGGGTAGTCATACGAGTATGTCCCATAACTGCTCTTGTACTTTCGGGTGGATTGAAATGTAGCTTGTGAGCAGGTTTTGGTCTTTTGAAGATAACGACCTTCCCATCATTAATGTAGCTGATACCAGCTGCATCCGTGCCTCTCTCTTCTGCTGCATTAGCCAGGGCTTGAGTGAGCTTTCTCTTCATTCTATCAGGGATGATGCCCTGATAATCGAGCCAACCGAATAGTGAACACATAATATACCTCCTATTCTTTGGTTGTGTCGTCGTGTTTATTTACAAATTCTTCTAGCTTTGAAATAGCGTAGCTACCGATAATGACTGCAATGTATTTCAACACTTCAAGAATTGGATGACTTTTAAAGTATGTAGTAGGATCTCGGTGTATCCTTTGATTTATAGCATATTTTTTCATTTGCTTTACCTCCAAGATTTTTAAATATCATCACTTGCACTAACATCATCGTTGACGAATAATGTGCGTTCTTTCAGATATTGTATTAACTCGGGTTCCGTAACGCCTGATACAAAATCTGACCATGAGACCTTTGATATTCCATCATCGGAGCTGTAAACAGCCATATCGCAGATACGATTCACAAGCTGAAGTGCCGCAAGAAACGTATTGTATTTAAGCGTCCCTCTGAAAAGTCGGAACTCAATGGTTGTATAATTCATGAGATTTATTGCAGCATAGCGTCCGTTATTTCCTTTTTTAGCCTTGTCTAAGATAGCTTTTGGGCTGTGTTCATATCCATAACGAGCAGCCCAACGGTTTATTGAATACTCAGAACGTCTGCTGAATTTAAGCAGCTCATTCCAGTGGTGCTCAACGAAATACAGGATGCGGCTGATGACCTCATCCTGCTCCTCCCTGTTATCGCCGAGACTATCTCTGTTGACATGAATATGCAATCCGCAGGTATTCGTCTGGTGACTGCGGTAGCCCATACTGATAGCCTTATGCATGATATCTTCCCAGCACATATCGTTCATGTGATACTCCATAGTCATAGGATGTGTTACTATCTCTATGTGTATGCCGGCGCCAGAACCGCACTGACACGGACTTTCGACCGCACCTTGCCGGACTTAGAACCGCACTCTGCCGGAGTAAAACCGCACTTGAGCGGAAGCCTGCCCGAGAAAACGTCAGACAGGCCCACTCATATGG
>SFMO01000006.1 GCA_004554385.1 Ruminococcus flavefaciens | reverse complement strand
TTTGCCGATAGGCTCATGACCGCCGTCAGAAAAAGAAACAGACTTATCCACAGAGCCGTATTTACTGCACATCTCAGTGATAAACTGTTGAATACCCGACATAAAGACCGCTTCGGGCAGGCTGCCGTGTTCGATCTGCTGTAACTTTGATTCCCATTCAGCCGTCAGTTTTGCGGACTTCACCTCATCGGGAACGACCTTGACAAGTTCCTTGCCTCTGTCTGTTGCCCTGAGTTGTTTGCCGACACGCTCCACATAACCGTTTTTCACAAGTGATTCAATGGTTGCGGCTCGTGTCGCAGGAGTACCGAGTCCCTTTTTCTCCGTGTCCTCGTCATAGTCCTCGTTGCCTGCACGTTCCATAGCAGATAACAGCGTATCTTCCGTGTAGGGCTTCGGAGGACTTGTGAAATGTTCGCCCTTGCTTGCTGCTACCGTGAAAGTCTGTCCCTCAGATACCGCAGGAAGAGCTTTTTCATCGGGCTTTTCCTTGTCGGTCTGCCTGATAAAGCGTTTCCACCCCATATCAAGGACGGTTCTGCCTGTTGCCGTGAACTCCGTACCATTGCAGATACCTGTCAGCTTGACAGCTTCATACTTGTGCGCCGGAGCCGTTGCACAAATCAGCTTTGAGGCGATCAGCGTGAGTATATTCTTTTCACCTGTCGGCAGAGAAGAAAGGTCAGCCGTGACGATACTGTTTGTGGGTATAATCGCATGATGTCCCGATACCTTGCTGTTGTTGATGACCTTTTTTATATCAGGAGTATGGGAGATGCCGAACCCGAAATAGCTGTCGCAGAGCTTAGTAACTTCAAGAGCAGTCTGCAACATATCATCGCTGAGATACCGGCTGTCGGTGCGAGGATAAGTGACGAGTTTGCCCTCATAGAGCGACTGCGTATAGTCAAGTGTCTGCTGTGCCGTATAGCCGAAAGCCTTGTTTGCTTCTCTTTGGAGCGTGGTCAGGTCATACAGCTTCGGAGCTTTATCGGTCTTGACCTCACGCTTGACAGAACTGATAGTGACCGTACTGCCGTAACAGGCAGATACAAGTGCATCGGCAGACTTCTCATCATCAATCCTTGCAGATGATAACGTAAAAGCACCACAGTTAAGGTCAGCCGTGTAATACTTCTGCTTTACAAAGCCGTTTACCTCCGCATCACGCTGAACGATCATTGCAAGAGTAGGTGTCTGCACACGCCCGATATTCAGCTTACCGCCGTAACGGACGGAAAACAGCCGAGAGCCGTTCATTCCTACAAGCCAATCCGCCCTCGCACGGGCATATCCTGCGTTGAACAAGTTATCGTATGCGGACATGGGCTTCATAGAGGTCAGAGCCTTGCGGATAGCGGATCCCTCCAAAGAAGAAACCCATAAACGCTTCACAGGCTTGCGGCACCGAGCCATGTTATAGACATAGCGGAAAATACATTCTCCCTCACGGTCAGCATCAGTCGCACAGATGATCTCCGTTACGTCGGAACTATTCATCAGCTCTTTCAGGATATGATACTGAGCCTTTGTGCTTTCCGTGACCTGAAACAGCCAATTGTCGGGAATCATAGGGAGCTGAGAAAAGCTCCATTTTTGCTCCCAGCCGTTGCCGTAGTCATTCGGGAACTTCAAGCCCACCAAATGACCAACACACCATGAAACGATATAGCCGTTTCCTTCGGTGTAGCCTTTCTTAGTGGTGTTAGCACCGACCACGGAACTGATTGCACGGCTCACGCTGGGCTTTTCGCCCACGATCAGGATACTCAATGCAGATCACCTCTGAGTCGGAAATACACCTCAGTTGTGATGTTGACCGGAATAATATAGTTGGAATACTCGTCCCCGATATATCCTGCCTTTCTCAGAGCAGAGATAACCTTAGCAGCGGTATCCTTGTCAACCTCAAGCCACTCACGAATCTGCTTGTTAGAGGTATATTTATCAAGCGAGATATGATAAACAAGCATATCCATATCTTTCTCCGAAATGCCGTCAACCTTAACGGAATCAAGCGGAGCATAGTTATGTATGCTTACAGAGAAAGAAGGCTTATTCTCTTTCTTAGGTGCAAGGCACTCATCGTCAGGTTCGATCATATTATCATAGAACCTGTACTCGTCGTCCTCATCATCGTCAAGCTCAATATCGTCCTCGTCATCGCCGTACTTCTCACGGAAACGCTCGTTGATCTTGCCGTTGCTTTCACCGAGCTTATATGCAGCGTAGGCAACACCTGCCATAGCACCGAGTCCGACAATTCCCTTGATGATCTTCTTTACGTACATAATAAAAACCTCCACATTTTTCAGTATTCTACGGGTTCACCGTAGTTGATTTTCTTGATTGATTTGATATTCGCTCCGAGGTCAAGACCATTCCAGTTGTAATAACCCCAAGAGCCTGAGAATGCCACGCAGGACGGCAGATTATAATCGTCATAGATAAACTCAACGATACACTTTCCGCTGCTGCCGAAGTGATGATATTTGCCCTCTCCATCATCGGCAAAACCCTTGCTGTCACATATCTTTGTGGTAAATTGCGTACCGTTTTCAAGCTCGATCAGGAAACGATCTCCGCAGTATCCGTACCATACGCCCATAGCACAGCAGTAATCTCCGTAATCATCACGGCGTATTCCTGTCCCTGTTATGGAATCGACCTTTGAACCGTATATCGCTCCTGAGCTGGGCATAGCCGTCAGTCCCGAAGCACGTTCGCCTGCAAAGCAGTTTGTCCAGCCGTCCTCATACGGAAAGTCATATATGACCTCGACCGTTTCGGTCTTGCCGTCAGCAGTTGAAGGTGTTACAGTATATCCGTCTTTTTCTTCCTCAGAAAGAATAGGCTCGACCGTCACCGTGTACTCTGTATTCTCTCGCAGACCTGTTATGTAGCATAGGTCATTGCCTTTGAACGCAAAGTACATATTATCACCGTAGGCATAATCATCATCGTGAGCCGTGCAGCTCACATAATAGTCACGGTCAGGCTCAGAATCCCATGAGACTTTCAGGCAGGAAACAGAAACAGTTGATACATTCAGGTTATCCGCTGTCAGCTCAATCGGTTCAGGTTCGGAAGATACTCCCGAAAACTCCATAATAAAGCCCATGATAAGGCTGATTGCTTTCTTCTGTATGTCAGGATCGAACATCGTCATCACGCTCCTTCTCGCATTTCAGGAGCATTTTTGTCAGCAGATACGGAACTCCGATCAATAGAGCCAGTACCGCCGTTACTGCCAGTATCACTGGCAGATGTTCCGCTAATGCCGAGTAGTCTATCACGCTTCTTCTGCTCCTTTTCCTTTGCCTTCATCTCTTTTACAAAAGCACGGTATTTCGCCGTATACTCATAAGACTTGCCGAAGATGTTGACGGCAGCCTTGTATAAATTCGGCTCATGTTCCTCAATGATTGCAAGCTCCTCATTGATATGCTTGCTGAACGGACAGCCTACACAGCCTGTTCTCCGCAGACCGTATTCCGTGTAGCATCGGGAGTGCTGAACGTCGAATATCTTCTCATAGTCCTTTTTATCGCCGTCCGTGTACCAAAATACCGGACGGAAAGTGTTGCACCCTTTAGACTTGCACTCTGAAAAACAGGTCTTGAAAGCTGCGGAACGGATACCGCCCTCAGCCTGCCGAATGCCTGTTATATCCAAGTCTGCATCGTGTTCTTTGACGATACGCTTTGCAGGCTTCTTTTTGGCGTACTCACAGCATTTGTTGGATATGGGGAAATCCGGCGGATTCTGCATGATAAACTCTTTCAGGAAACGATTGCGGTAAATCGAGAATCTGCTGATTTTCTGAATACCGTCCTTGTCAGAGTACCGCTGTCCGCACCACCATTGCAGAGCCGTCTTACACCGAGGGTATCGCCGTAACAGCACTTCAAGAGGCTCGTCCTCCCATTGAAAGCCGTGAGCCTGCAAACGCATCATCTGTTCGGAAACATATTTCGACAGAAAAGGAACACCATACTGTTTCACACAAGTCGGGATAGGCTTATCCGGCTTGACACGCTCAATGGTAATGCCGTATTTCTGTTCAAGATAGTCCAAATGCTCCTTTGTAGCGGAGTATTCCAGTCCCGTATCTATCCAAAAATACTTGACCTTGCCGTCCTCATCGACCTTGTGAATCAGGTCAAGGACAATATCGCTGTCTGAACCGCCGCTGATACTGCACACAGGATCATAAGACCTCATCAGTATGCGTTGTGCCTTGCACATACTGGTATAAATGGTGTAGTTGTTGTTGTCGGCACACTTGTTCAGGGCTTCATCAAGCATCGTGAAGCCCTCCCAAGATGTGAGCAATCACATCGACCGTCCACCCGTTGCCGATACATTTGTATCGCTGAGTTTTGGAAATGCCCTCCGTGTAGTTATCGGGGAGAGTCTGCAAACGCTCCGCTTCAATGGGGGTGAGCTTGCGGATAACGTAGTCACCGTCAGGGAGATCAATCTTATACAGACCTGTCTTAGCCCCCTGACCACCACCGTTGGCTGAAAGCGTAACAGACTTGCCGACAACGGAGTAAATACGCTGTCCCTGTCCGCCCTTGCCATACTGTCCGATACGAACAGGAGAACATACAAGCGAATCTTTTTGCACCGTAGTCAGGCAGTTGGATTTACCGTCCTCTCGAATTTCGATATGCTGTTCGGTCTTGCCCTCATCAACATATCTGCCACGCTGGGCAGCACCCATAGGCACAGCCACCGCAGTAGTTCCGCCGTTGAAGCCTGAATTTTTGATAAGAGTTGCTTCACCGTATTTATGATAGCCTGCCATGACGGTACGGGACTTGTCCGTACCCTGATATGTATTGATCGGGATAGGTTCAGCAACCATAGTCCGCTGCTTGCGTTCAAGCGTGTTGAACAAAACAGCCCCTGGGTAACGTGCTGTCAGACAGTAGGACTTGTCCTGCCAAGCAACACCGCTTTCAAGCACATCTTTCAGTAAAATGCCCTTATCTTCCGGAAAAGAAGTAAAAGGTATATTCGTCCAGTAACAGCGATTTCTGTTTTGTGCCGATACAAGAGCAGAGTTTATCATGATAGGTTCTACACCGAGAACCCTTGTGATCTCGTCCTTGATGTTCTGATGTACGGAATAGTTGTTTTCGTAGAGAAAATACTTACAGCCCGATTCCTCTAAGGCTCTCACGTATTCCTTAAAGAGCCTGAACCCTTCGCCGTTGCAGTCAATCTCTCTGTCTTTTTTAGCGATAGACCAATAGGTGCAGGGTGAACCGCCGAGCAGCAGGTCATATCCTTTGAACTGCGTGAAATCGCCGTCATATACATTCCCGTGATGAACGATTACGGGGAAATTACGCTTTGAGACCGTGACGGCATACTTGTCGATCTCAAACGCATCATAGCATTCCACGGGAATGCCAGCCCTTTGCAGAGCCAGCATACCGCAGGAGATACCGTCAAATAAGCTGAGTACCTTCATTAGACAAATTCTCTCTCTTTTCTCATTGTCTTATGTTGTTTGTTTTGTTGTCGGGAACTTTGAATCCACTGGGTTCAAAGTTGATTATTCTTCGTAGTAGTCCTCAAAAGATCGTTGTAGTTCTCCTGAAGCTCCTCAAACTCCTCGCAGAGCTTGTCATACTTCTGCTGGATTACGGTCTTTTCCTGAGCGAAGTTCTCCGCAGCGGTCAGATTGCCGATGAACTGTCCTGCTTCAAAGCCACGGAGAAACCACTTCTTTCTCTCGCCCTCAACAGCCTTAGCAGAAATGCCTGCAATTCCGGCGGTTCCTGCCACCGCTGCCGCACATACAGCGATCTTCTTCATCTTTCCAATTCTTTTACCCTCTCTTTCTTATTCTTCATCGTCCTGATTATCGTAGAA
>SFMO01000071.1 GCA_004554385.1 Ruminococcus flavefaciens | reverse complement strand
CTTTTTTCATTTTCCCCATAACAACTTGACGAACTCGAAAACTCTAATGGCGCACAAAGTTCATGCGCCCTGCGAATAGACAGATAGCTCCGAAATTTGCTATAATATTATCGTGGGGTTAAATCAAATCCTGCGATACTCAAAACCGAAAAGAGGTGATGCGAATGAGTAAGAAAGCGAAAGCTGAGGTCGCTGACGAGTCCGCCGTTATCATTACGGATGCCGTGCTTGCCGAGAATCAGGCGAAGCTCGATAGCTACGAAAAGGCTATCAAGGCAGCGCAGGAGCGCAGACGTAAGGTCATCATCGAAAGCAAGCTCTACACCTACGATAAGCTCTCACAGCTTTACGGCGGTGCTGAGGGTCAAGCACTTCTCGATGCTGTCACTGCGGAGCATACGCTGATCGGAAAGCTGACCGACAGCGGAATGTCCTACGCTGACATTGAGGGGCTTGTCGATAGCTCTGACGGTGCAGACAGCAAGTCGGGCAATGATGAATTTGTCGGGCAGACTTCTTTCTTCGGAGATAATTCCTACAAGGATTAACATATTTCCGACAACAAAACGATAGCTGTGAATGGGGCGGCAGCAATGCCGTTCCACACGGCTACAATCACAACCAACAACCATGAGGGTAAGAGATATAAAGCGATGCCCTCAAACCTATAAGCATAGACAGATACAAGCTAAAGGAGAAAATTCGCTATGAACGAAACAACAACTGCCGCCGTTGCGGTATCGGGAAGTGTGTCCGAGTATCATATCGGGCATACGATTTACAGAGTGAAAACCGTCTTTAACCCGGCTTTTCGGCAAAGCCTGAGTGACATACTTGCAAGGCTCATCACGGCTGACTGTGAAAAAATGCTCGGTGATAATGAACAGGAACAGGACAAGCAGGCTGTGTGAAATTTTAGCTTGGTGCGTATTGACTTTTTCGGCAATGTGCGCTAAACTATTATCATAGCTTGCTGTATCCTGTCGGAAAGTGAGGTTAAAATGACAGACAAGATAACAGCTTTATACTGCCGCCTGAGCCAGGACGATATGCTGGACGGCGAGAGCAACAGTATTACCAACCAGAAAGCTATCCTCCAGAAATTCGCTGAGGACAACGGCTTTCCCAATCCGACTTTCTACGTCGATGACGGAGTGAGCGGTACGACTTGGGAGCGTGACGGCTTCAAAGCGATGATGGCTGACATTGAGGACGGCAAGGTCGCTACGGTTATCACCAAAGACCTTTCAAGGCTCGGTCGTGATTACCTGAAAACAGGTGAACTGATCGAAATGGTGTTCCCCGATTATGATGTGCGTTACATTGCCGTCAACGATAATGTCGATACGGCAAAGTCCGAGAACGAACTGCTTGCATTCAAAAATATCTTCAATGACTGGTACGCCCGTGATTGCTCAAAGAAAATTCGTGCGGTGTTCAGGGCAAAGGGACAGTCGGGCAAGCACCTGTGTCCGCCCGTGTACGGCTACAAGAAGTCCGATACCGACAAGAACCTGTGGGTAATTGATGAGCCTGCCGCTGAGGTGGTACGCAAGATTTTCAAGCTCTGCATTGACGGTTACGGTCCGGTGCAGATCGCCCGTATCTTGACCGAACAGGGTATCCCGACACCTACCGCCTACGCTCTTTCTCAGGGCAGGGACAACGGACGGCATAATGCAAAGACTTATCGTTGGGGAGCGCAGACAATTGCCCATATCCTTGAACGCTACGAATACTGCGGTCACACGGTCAACTTCCGTACAAAGATGAAGTCTTACAAGGTTCACAAGATCGTGTATAATCCGCAGGACGAGTGGCAGATCTTTGAGAATACGCAAGAGCCTATCATCACGCAGCAGACCTTTGACTTGGTGCAGGAGCTTCGCAAACACAAGCGCAGACCACAGAAAATGCAAACAGTCAATCCGTTTGCAGGAATGGTGTACTGTGCCGACTGCGGAGAGAAGATGTATCTGAGCCGCCGCAAGAACGAGCGTCCAGAGCAGGAGCATATGCGTTGTTCTACATACGCAAAGGAACAGGATAAATGCACCGTCCATTATATCCGCACTTGCGTACTCAACGAAATTGTCCTCGGTGAGTTGAACAAGCTCCTTGCAATGGTCAAGGCTAATGAGGATGAGTTTATTCAGACCGCTATGAGCAATTCCGTTCAGCGTAAATCCTCGGAGCTTACAAAAGCAAAGAAAACGCTGAAACAGGCTGAAAAGCGTATCGCTGAACTGGACAAGCTGTTCACAAGGCTCTATGAGGATAATGTTCTCGGCAGGCTCTCCGATGAGCGCTTCACGATGATGTCCGCAGGATATGAGGAAGAACAGGCAAAGCTGAAAGCTACCGTTGCGGAGCTTACAACCCTGATTGACGGTGCAGAGCAGAAGTCCTCCGATGTGACTGCGTTCCTCAAAGTGGTGCATAAGTACGAGCATATCGAAAAGCTCACGCCTGAAATCATGCACGAACTGGTTGACAAGATCATCGTCCACGAACCCGACAAGTCCAGCGGTAAGCGTGTGCAGGATATTGAGATACACTTCCGCTTTGATGTGGCAGTGTCCACCATATCCGTGGAAACAGGTAAATATGGAAAAAAGGTCGCATAACCGACGGTGTTATGCGACTACACTAAGGGAGAAAAAACTTCTATATCACTACTGTGCTTTCATAACGGCGTTGTAATCGCTGAGCCTGATAATTGCCTCGTCAAAATCCATCATTGCCCACAGTGAAACAGTGCTTTCAGGCAGCATGTCCTTGTATTCTCCGCAGAAACTTTCAAATGTAAAGCCCTCAGAGGTATAATCATGGAAGTGATGATACTCATCGAAATACTTGTAAACGCTGTCATTCTGCTGAGCAAATACTTCTTCGATGTCGCCGCCCTTGTATTCATAGGGGCGCTCGGGGTCGTTGACGCTGTTGGCGAATGCGCCGTAGAAATCAACAGGATAGTATTCCTGAACACTTCTGTTCATGGAATTTCTGATAGTGAATGCTGTGGAAAGAGTGCATATGGTCACGAAAAGCATGAGGCAGATAACTGTCATGGAAGCGACTGTGGTATTTATCTTGCTGCTTATCTGTCGGAAGGTGAAGCTGTTAAGACCATGGTGATAGAATCTCTTTGATGTCATTGCCAGTCTCAGGAGCATTCCTGCTACTGACCAGAAAATGAAGAAGGTAGCGGCTGCACCAAGAAGTATTGCGATTCCAAACTTCCTCATGGTCATATGCATGGTATCCCAGCCTACTATATAATAAGCAAAGCCGAGGGCTGCAACGGAAATAATGAATACTATAACGCAGAGCCACGGATTCTTCATGGTTATCTTCTCGGAGCGTCTGCCCGAATTCAGAAGTGTGATAAGCCTGCATTTGCTGATAACGAAGCCGCTTCTCAGCATTACCACAACGTACATGATACCAAAGTAGAGGATGGTCTTTGCTATCGCCGAGCCCGACACAGTGAACCTGTAATCATTCATGTCGGCTTCAAATAGATTTGCAACGACTGCGCTCATTACCTGTGAAAGTCCCACACCGACGAGAAGTCCTACAAAAAGCGAACCGATACCGATGATGATTGTCTCGCAGAGGAGAAGCGCGGATATTTTCCACTTGCTCATGCCCAGCATCATATACAGGGCAAATTCCTTGTTGCGGCGCTTCATAAGGAAGCGGCTGGCGTATACGATGAGAAGTCCCAGTACTACGGCAATGAATACGCTGACTCCCGAGATAGCAGTCGTGAGCACCTTTATTATCTCTCGCTGGTCTTCCGAGACCTTGATAAATGCCGTCTGTGTCTCGATGGCGTTGAATACATAGAATACAGCAACTCCGAGGACAAGGGTGAAAAAGTACACCGCATAGTCCTTGATACTTTTGCGGATATTGCTGAGGGATATCTTAAAGAGCATCGCTTACGTCACCTCCGAGCAGTGTAACCACATTGATTATCTGGTCAAAGAACTGCTTGCGGCTCTCTCCGCCGCGGTTGAGCTCGTTGAACACCTTGCCGTCCTTGATGAAGAGGACTCTTGAGGCATAGCTTGCAGTAAATGAATCGTGTGTTACCATTATGATAGTAGCCTCGTGCTCGTGGTTGAGGTAGTTGAAGCGCTCAAGGAGCATCTTTGCAGACTTTGAGTCCAATGCTCCTGTAGGCTCGTCTGCAAGTACAAGCTTAGGAGATGTGACGATAGCTCTTGCAGAGGCAACTCGCTGCTTCTGTCCGCCTGACATCTCATAGGGGTACTTGCTGAGCACCTCTGTTATGCCAAGCTGCTCGGCTACAGTCTTTACAGCCTTGTCTATGTCCTTTGCAGAGCGCTTCTGAATGGAAAGTGCAAGAGCGATATTCTCATAGGCTGTCAGAGTGTCCATTAGATTGAAGTCCTGAAAAATGAATCCCAGCTTGTCACGGCGGAACTTGTTAAGCTCCTTGCCCTTGAGTTGTGTGATGTCCTGATCCTCAAGCATTATGTGACCTGCTGTGACGCGGTCAATGGTCGAGATACAGTTGAGAAGCGTGGTCTTGCCGCTTCCCGAAGCTCCCATGATCGCGGTGAACTCGCCTTTCTCCACATTGAATGAGATATTGTCTACAGCCTTTGTAAGGCTTGATTTGCTTCCGTAATATTTTTCAACGTTCTGTAATCTGAGTAATGACATGATCTTTTCTCCTTAATTAAACTGTAACGATGTTATATTCGTTTTTATGCAAGGCTCGTATAATACTTTTTATATGCCCTTGGCACTTCTATAATAACATATCCATCATGGTCAGATACCTTTACAGGGTTAGTCAGCCATGCGCTGAATTTATCAGCTGCGGAATATATTGTCTCTTTGCCGGTCTCTTTTTTGTTCTTTCTGTTGCACTTGTTGAATGAAATGTCATCGATCTTATTTATCAATTCGTTTTTTGACTTATTGATCCTGACTTCAACTGTTGATGCACGACTTGAAAGATATAATGACATAGGAAAGACGTATATGCAAACAGCTGCCAATAAAGCGGCTATCATCTGCCATTTGAAATAGGTCTTATCTATTGCTAATAAAACAAAGCCGACAGCAAAAACGATACCGCCTATTGCCAGAAATACGGATAAATATCTTTTAAAAGTTTTCATAGATCCCACCTCGTTTTTCTCCGATATATTATTACTTTAATAACTTGTCCTTTTTGCGTTTGAAATACTCGATCCCGCAGTTCATGCATACTAAAAATATAATGAAGAAAATCACGCAGCTATTGGTTTTCTTATCGATCAATGCCAGAATAAATGATATTAAGCTGAAAAGGCAGCCTATTACAGATATTGCTAAATATATTTTTGAATTTACGAACTTTTCAGGTGCTTTTGTTTCATTATCGCCTTCGAACATTTTTCTGAGCTTATTCATTGTATTTACCTCCATTTCACATCCAAAATGATGTGATGTTTGATTTCCTTCTTATATCAGTATATAGATGGTGTCATAAACTGCCGGGATATTCAGCAGTCTTTGCAGTCTTATAATGTTGCGTTTTCGCTTTTTTGTTTGCAGACGTACCAATTGCTCAGCTGAGATATTGCAAATAAGCTCCAGAAAATTCCGTCTGTCATGTTTCTGAGGTGCGGATCAACAGCTGCTGTGCTGCTTATTATCTCATAGATTTCTAAAATGGCTACAGGTACTATTACTACAGTACTAACAATGCAGAGAATTCTGATAATTTTTGAAGTAAGCTTTTTCATAAGATCATTTCCTTTCGGTATTTAACTTCGGGAGTTGTTCCCGTTTCCATGATCTTATTATACATCATGCAAGTACTTCTGTCGTATTTTTAACATTACCCAACATTACAGTTTTGTAATGTTAGTAATAATAATATGGGGCGATGCTCACATCGCCCCGATAATATCTGTTGTTATTCAAGGTACTCACGAAGCCTTTCCAGCTCGTTCTTAGCGTCGTTGTATCCCATATTATAAACGTGTCCCAGCTTTTCCATATCGCCCTCAAGGCGGCTTACGGTTATATTCTCAGAGGGAGTGATAAGGAATATGCGTCCCTCGGCAACAAGCCTTTCAAGCTCGTCACACTGTCGGTTGTAATCGGCGTTGCTGTTGATGAGTGCCTTTGCAAACTCGGGATAATTGCGGTATACCACGTTCTCTGCGCGGAGCTTCCTGTCGCTGACGCTCTTGCGGAAGTCACCGTGTCTGGTCTTTATGACGATTATCTTCTCAAAGCCCTTGTCTATGGCGAATTGATATGGTATCTTGCAACTGCAGCCGCCGTCAAGGTAAGGTCTGCCGTTTATAATGACAGGCTTTGACACAAAGGGCATGGAAGCTGATGCACGGACTGCCCTCAGAGGCGGTATGCCCGAGTTTTTTTCCAGATACTCAGCCTTTCCCGTTTTAAGGTCTGTGACCACCGCATAGAACTGCCTTGACTTGTCCATGAAGCGCTTCTTATCAAGGGGAGGCACCTTCGCCATGTCGCCGAACACGAAATCAAAACCGATTATCCCCTTGTTCCTGCGGATAGCCTTAGGTCCTACGTAGCGGCTGTCATGGCGGTAGCGGAGATTAATCCTGCCTGAGCGTCCTATCTGTCCCGAAACATAATTTACGCCGTTGAGTGCTCCTGCGGAAACGCCCACTGTACAGCGCATATTTATATCCTCTTCCATGAGAGCGTCAAGAACTCCCGAGGTATAGACTCCGCGGAATGCTCCGCCCTCAAGGACTATACAGCCCTCTGTGATATTATCCGAAGCACTTCCCTTCGGCAGTGTTTCTATTCCTGAATAAACCTGTATTTTCTTCATTATGTCACCTCTCGTTTAAATCAAAATTTCGAGCTGAGCCAGCTCGACCGCTTGCCACGTTGTCGCTCGTAAACTCGCTTAATAATATAAGAAATGATATTTGTACATCGCTTACAGCGCGATAAGTACGCCGAGCCCATGAACGGGATTCCAAAGG
>SFMO01000070.1 GCA_004554385.1 Ruminococcus flavefaciens | reverse complement strand
GAAACTCGATGGAATGTCACCTGTTGAATACCGTCTTGCCAAAGCTGCATAAAGCAACAAAGCGACCAAGCTTTGTCGCTTTGTCGCTTTGCATAAATTTTCTTTTAAATCTTTGTCTAACTTTTTGGGGTCAGTTCAATTGCTTTCGGGGGTGTTTTGGTAATTTATTAGCGCAGATCATTCAATATCATAATCTTCTTCGATCCTTTCAAATATACGATTTTCTATCCAGTCCTTCAATGAAAACTTACGGAGAGGCTCATCATGGTTCTCGTGATCGGCTAAATAAAGTTCGCCGTTTTCGTTTGAAACCAAATATGCACCGTCTCCTATGATCGAACCAAGGTCTAACCAGCCATCAGGCACGGAGTCCCAGTTTTCAATTATTTCTATTTTATCAAGCGGAAAAACAACGATTGTTCCCCAGCCATATTCAAAACCGTCAGAGAACTGTAAAAAATCCTTTATTTCTTCGGGAATTACGGCATTATGTATATTTTCCCATTCAACTATGTCATTGATAGAAGCAGGATGATTGAGCTTATCGGAAATACCTGCTTTTTCGAGTAAGAGCTTTAATTTATCGAGTGTCGTTTTCATGCGTTTCCCTCCTTGGTTCCGAGTTTTTATACTGAAATTATAACCTGAAAATATGGATATGTCAACAAAAAAGCCACAGCACGATAAATGCTGTGGCTTTTTGACAGGCGGATAATATCCGCCCATACAAGGAATGTCGAGGCGTCATTCTCTGCTTAGATCGAAGTTCTAAGATCTAAGTTCTTACTTTGCTTTGCCGAGGAATGCTGCACCGATGATACCTGCGTCGTTGCCAAGCTTAGCAATAACTATCTCGGTATTCTTAGGTGAGTTGCGTGTATAAACTTCCTTTGCAACGAGCTCCTTCATAGGCAGGAGAAGCGGATCTCCCTCGTTGCAGACACCGCCGCCGATGCAGAGGATATCGGGCTGGAAGATATTGATAGTGTTTGTGATACCTGCTGCAAGGTACTTGATGTACTTGTCAACAACAGCCTTAGCATATTTGTCGCCTGCTCTCATGCAGTCAAATGATGTACGAGCAGTTACCTTGCCCTTTTCCTTCTCGGACTTAGCCATGATGCAGTCAGGGTGCTCTGCGATAGCTTCCTTAGTCATGCGGATAAGACCTGTAGCTGAAGAATAAGCCTCGAAGCAGCCCTTTCTTCCGCATGAGCACTGTGCGCCGTCAACCTCGATAACTGTATGACCTATCTCAGCACCTGCAAAGTTAGAGCCTGAGTATATCTTGCCGTCAACTATGATACCGCCGCCGACACCTGTGCCGAGAGTAATGCATACTGCGTTCTTAGCGCCCTTTGCAGCACCTGCTACGAACTCGCCGTAAGCTGCTGCGTTAGCGTCGTTCTCGATGAAAACAGGCTTGTCGATAGTTTCCTGTATGTACTTCACCATAGGAGTGTCCTTGAAGCCCAGATTGTTTGAGTACTCGATGATACCTGTCTCGCTGTTTGCGATACCGGGAGTACCAACGCCTATCCACTCTATCTGGTCGATGGTGAGTTTTGCGTTCTTTACAGCCTCAAGAGCCATTTTTGCCATATCGTCTGCTATCTCCTTTGCAGGGCGGGGGCAGTTTGTCTTTGTGCTTGCCTTAGCGATGATGTTGTATTTCTCGTCAACAACACCTGCAACGATGTTTGTGCCGCCGAGATCGATTCCTACGTAATATTTCATAATATATCCTCCTTATTGGATAGTTGTGACTATTATATCACAGTTTCCTTTTATAGCAAATGCGCCTGTTCCTGCGGGAACGAAAACGCTTGAGCCCATGGTTAATGGCAATGTGAAGTTATCGGCGATAAGCTCGCCGCCGCTTCCGCCTATGACAAGAACGTGTGCAAAGGAGCTTTTGTCTGCGAACAGCTCCAGTTCCTTGATTATTCTGTGGCGGTTCACATTGAAGTACTCGCAGTCTGCGAGGAGCTGAGTGACAACGCCGTCAAGCTCCATGCCGTAAACAGGGCTTTTCGGCTCGGCAGGATAGGTATTTGTGACCTCAAGAGCCTTTTCTATATGCAGGGGGCGCGGCTTGCCGTCAGCGCCGAGTCTGCCGTAGTCGTACACGCGGTAGGTAACATTGGAGCTCTGCTGTATCTCGGCGATAAGTATGCCCTTGCCGATAGCGTGGAGAGTTCCCGGTTTTATGAAGAAAACGTCGCCCTGACGCACAGGAACGCGGTTCACCTTGTCCATGAGGGTATTATCCTCGATAGCCTTTCGGAACTCCTCTTTGGTGAGCTGTTCTTTGAAGCCGTATATGAGCTCTGCCCCCGGGTCAGCTGAGATGACGTACCACATCTCGGTCTTGCCGTTATCGTTTTCGTATTTTCTTGCGTAGTCATTGTCGGGGTGTACCTGTACCGAAAGGTCCTTTTCTGCGTCGATGAGCTTTACCAGTACGGGGAAGCTGTCGCCGCTTTTAAAGCTGCTGCTCACAGCCTCGGGGTGTTCATTAAGGAAGTCACTGAGCTTCATGCCGTCGAAGTCACCGCCGCTGATGAAGCATTCGCCGTCGGGGTGACAGCTGAGTTCCCAGCTTTCGGCAAGTCTTTCGGTATCGCTTTCCTTGCCGAAAATGGTGCGGAGCTTTGTACCGCCCCATATATAGTCTTTAATAGTTGATCTCAGAAAAAATGGTCTCACGTTGCTGCCTTTCCTGCATTATTATCTGCTTTGATAGATGTATTCGGGAATTCCCTGTTGAAGTCCTCAACAGAGCCGTTGTACACATTGAAGTCGATATGTTCCTCGTCGCCGTCATATCCTGTAAGAGTGCCCTTGTCGCTGTACTGCCAGAATTTCCAGTTCATAAGGTCAGGCTCGAAGCCGACGCTTCTTATCCACAGGGGATAGTCGGAGAAGCTGCTCCTCACATATCTGAAATAGACGGGGAGAGTTGTGTATATGATAGGCTTTACGCCGTAATATGACTCCAGCTCACTGAGAAGGGGCACGAGGATACTCTCGGCTTCTTCCCTTGAGGGCTTGTTCTGTCGCTTGTCGCCGTAATACTCTATGTCCACGACGGGAGGCATATCTATCTCATCTCTGCCCACAGCGGCTATGAAGTTGTCAGCCTGAGTTTTGCCTGCGCTGTCGAAGCTGAAGAAGTGATAAGCGGATACCTTGATGCCTGTACCTGCGGCACGGTCAAGGTTGCGCCTGACTGACTCGTCGGTGTGACCGCTTCCCTCGGTAGCCTTGATAAAGGCGAAGGAAACGTCCTGAGCTTCCAGCTCCTGCCAGTTGATGTCGCCCTGATAGTTCGAGACATCTACGCCGAAAACAGGGTACTTTGTCCTGTTGACCCTTGCTGTTGAGAAGAACAGCGATGCAGCTGCGGTGACTGCCGTCATGGCAATGCCTGCCGCAGAGCAGAGGATATTACGTTTTAAGGTCTTCATATTACAGGCAACACCTTCCGAAGCTCACTGAAGCTCACACAGAGGGAGCGGAGCAAAAAGTCATACACTAATATAATAAACTAAAATGCCGAAATAGTCAATAGCAAATTTGAAATACTGCTCGGTATTGACAAATTTTCGGGGAAATGATAGAATGTTACTGAAAGTTATTCAGGAGATGATGAACATGGAACATGAGGAAGAATACAAACAAAACAGAACAGCAATGAAAAAGCTGAAAAAAGAAGACACCATGATACTTATTATATTTGCAGGATGTTTAGCAATGGCTGTATGGATGCTTGTTGCTTTTTTTATAACTCAGAATAAGATGATGCTGCTGTCCTTTGTTCTGGGAGCGGCTGCCGCGGTAACAGGCTTTTTCAGCGCATACAGGAAGGATTCAGCCCTTGCCATAGCGGCAGGAGTGCTCCTTCTGGCAACAATAGCAGTCATGTTCTTCTATGATGGCTTTTCTGTCTTAGGAGTTATAGAGCTTGCCGTATTCGGCTGGTTTGCAGCCAGAAACTTCCTGAACATAAAGAAGTACAGATGGCTTGAACAGCAGGAAGGCTTTCCGCAGTTTGAACCAAAGCTCAGGGAATACGATACGGAGAGAGAACGCAGAGACCTCAGTGACCCCTATGCCGAGAAAATGAAGGAAAGGCAGCGAAACTCCGCAGACAGTATGGACGAGCTCTGAATCAGGAAATAAATGCAAAAAGCAGCCGAGTTGAAGGTAACTCAGCTGCTTTATTATTATAATATGGTAAACAACTGCTCCATGTCACGGGGGTCGAAGGGTACAAGCTCACGGCTTCTGCGTGACAGCACAAGTCCGCTTGTACAGCCTACGGGAGTAAGGCTGAAACGTCCCTCAAATCGGTGTGCGGCTCTGAAAATGCTGCCGAGACGGGTATTGACGGGGGTTCCCTCAAGCTCAAAGGTGATACCTCTTTCGGTGACCCTGACCTCAAGGGGAGGGAAGTCCTCAAAGGGGCGGCAGGTCATACCGTCTGCGATATAGTGACCGTGAAGGGCGTCAACCCTTGTGTCACGGTAAAAGCGGTAAAGCAGTGCGGCGACTGCGGACTCGGTATCGTAAAGCCGTTTTTTTATCTCTGCCTCGGGAGACGTGAATAGCTCGGGTATCTCCCTGCAAATCGCTGCGGCGTTCCTGTTCAGTGCAGCTGTAAAGCTGCTTCTCATGGCGAATCGGCGGAGCTGTTCATAACCGATGTGCTGTTCGGGTACGAACTCGGGATACATAGCACGGGCAAGCTCCTCGTAATTTATATGGATAATGCGCTTGTTTGAAAAATAGGTCATCTTTGCGGCGTGTGGCAGACAGCACATATCCGAAAGCATATGCACGGCACGGGCAAGGTAAACTGCACCCTGCTTGACAAAGCCGCCGCAGTACATAGTCAGCGCCATTGTGTAGTCCTCTTCAAACATGGTTCGTGCACTTTTTGCGAAGAGGTCCTTGCCGTTTCTGAGGTAGCCGCGGACAGGTCTCTGCATTATGCCGTTTGTACTGCAGCCGCAGTAATAGTGCCTGCCTGCGCCGTTTTCGCGGTCACCCTTCTGGTCAGCGATTATGGTATAGGGCAGCATAATGCCGAGATACGGGCGTATGAGGGCTTCGGCTTCGTGGGAGACCTCACCCAGCAGCTTCAGAGCGCGAATGAGTATTTCCTGATGTATTTCGGTGGGAGGCAGGAGCTTTTCTGCCGTATAGCTGTCTGTGAGGCGTTTCAGCTCCGCAGCAGCTTCTTTCCATTTATTGTACATATCGGACTCCTTGTGTCGGTCAGGAATGTAAACGTAATGACTGTTTTTATTATATCACACCCTGTACGCTATTGCAAGCAGGCAGCGAGCCGTTCCGTCAATGCATTATAAATAAAAAAATGTCGGATTTCCGATGAATATTCTAAATGAAGCAGATGTTAATTATCACATAGCTGTCACAAAAGTATGTTAGACTGGAAAAAATTTGAATTAAGGAGATTATTTCGGATGAAAAAATTTAGCAAAATCGCGGCTTTCATTTTCGCACTTAGTCTTAGTGCAACTGTTATGACTGCCTGCGGCGACAGCAAGGACGGCAAGAAATCAGAGCCAAAGTCCGTTGAGGATATAGACGAAAAGGACATCGAGGACGCTCTCAACAAGCTCGATGAAGAAACATCAAAGGAGCTTGCAAAGGAAAAAGAAGAAGCAACAGAGCCTACAACTGCTGCTGAGAAAGTATATGAGCCCACAGAGGAGATAAAGAACGCTTCGTTCAGGTCGGGATATATTCAGATAGGCGATACAGTATTCCGAACAGGCGGCTATATCACAGTTCCGGATTTTGTTGATAAATATGGCGATAAGTTTGATATGTCCGAAATAGCTCTTGATGAATATACAACCAATTCAATGCAAAATGCTACTATTACATCAATTGATGATCCGCGAGTTAAGATTACTATTTCCTATGCAACGTCAGGTTCAGATGTGAATGAAAGATCAAAGATTTCTGATTGTATTGTCGTTGGTTTAAATGGACATCCTGATTACTGCTTTTACCCTACCGGCATAAAGTCTTTGGATTATGATGAGGTCAAATCCTTATTAACTGAGCTTGGATTGCCCGAATACACCAGTGAAATGGATAGTTTAGAGCCTGATTGGTTCAAAGAAGAGAAGGATAGTTTTTATGTACCAATTAAAGCAGAAGAAGAAAATTTGTACGGTAAATGTCCGACTTTTAGATATGAGTTTTTCTTTAACGAAAAGAATTTAGAGGGTGAAAAAATAACTTTATTGGAAAAGTACTGGAAAGATTAATAATAAACAAAAGGCACTCAAATCGAGTGCCTTTTCTTTGTATACTGACATACAAAAAGGGCGTTCGCAATGAACGCCCTTGAATGTTGCATATATATCAGCTATTAGCCGAGCTCTGCAAAGTACTTGATTGTTCTTACCATCTGTGATGTGTAAGAATTCTCGTTGTCGTACCATGAAACAACCTGTACCTCGTAGAGGCCGTCACCGATCTCAGCTACCATTGTCTGTGTAGCATCGAAGAGTGAACCGAATCTCATGCCGATAACGTCAGAAGAAACGATCTGATCCTCGTTGTAACCGAATGACTCGGAAGCAGCAGCCTTCATAGCAGCGTTGATGCCTTCCTTAGTTACGTTGCTGCCCTTAACAACAGCTGTGAGGATTGTTGTAGAACCTGTAGGAACAGGAACTCTCTGTGCGCTGCCGATGAGCTTGCCGTTGAGCTCAGGGATAACAAGGCCGATAGCCTTAGCAGCACCTGTGCTGTTAGGAACGATGTTAGCAGCACCAGCTCTTGCTCTTCTGAAGTCGCCCTTTCTGTGAGGACCGTCAAGGATCATCTGATCGCCTGTGTAAGCGTGGATTGTGCTCATGATACCGCTCTGGATAGGAGCATAATCGTTGAGTGCCTTAGCCATAGGAGCGAGGCAGTTTGTTGTGCATGAAGCAGCAGAGATGATCTTGTCATCCTTTGTAAGAGTCTTCTCGTTTACGCTGTAAACGATTGTAGGAAGATCGTTGCCTGCAGGAGCAGAGATAACAACCTTCTTAGCACCGGCATCGATATGAGCCTGTGACTTGTCCTTTGAGCAGTAGAAACCTGTGCACTCGAGAACTACGTCAACACCGATCTCACCCCAAGGAAGCTCTGCAGCGTTAGCCTTAGCGTAGATTGTAAGTGTCTTGCCGTCTACAGTGATTGTGCCCTTCTCATCGTCTGCAGAAACAGTGTGAAGATTCTCACCGATCTTTCCGCAGTAACCGCCCTGAGCTGTATCATACCTGAGAAGCTGAGCGAGCATTGAAGGCTTTGTAAGGTCGTTGATTGCAACTACCTCATAACCTGGAGCATCAAACATCTGTCTGAATGCAAGACGACCGATACGGCCGAAACCGTTAATAGCAACTTTAACTGACATTGGATATACCTCCTAAAAATTTGTATAGATTAATTATACTCCAACTCGTAAAAATTTTCAAGTGGTTCGATAAAAAAATAACAGATTTTTTTGTAAAAGTACATATTGAATAAATCCCGAGCTGTTGAAACGAAAAATTTTGTCAGCATTTTCCTGTGCATAAACAGGGGTCAGGCTATTCCTTTTTTGAGGAAAATGTTGTATAATATAAGTGAGAATATACATAACATAATATTCACATACAGAGAAAGGAGTGCTCATGGATAATATAAAAGACATTGAGAGATTTTTCGGCGATCCTTTTGCGGCGGAGCTGATAAACTGCAATGACAGTCTCATAAGGCGTTCCGTGACGGGAATCTCGGCTTCCTGTGAGATGCTGAGCAAGCTTGCGGAGAAAAAAGGCATGAAGCAGGAACGCGGTTACATCGACAACATCATGCGGATGTGCTGTGACCTTATGCGAAGTGCTGAGCTCAGCAATGCTCTTGCGGCTGAAAAGCTGGCGGCGGACGACATGATTATAGTCAGGGCGGATTTTTTTCTCGGAGACTTTGCCGGGAGCTGTGAGGCTGCTTCCCGGGGCAGGTGCACTGTCACAGTCGGGGAGACCTCGCCGTCATATTTCAGAACTGACAGAGAGCTCCTGCGTTTTCTGCTCCTGAGCTTTGTGAGGAGGCTCACAGTGGGAGGAGACGGCGGAAGGAATGCCTTTGAGGTGTCCTGCCGTGAAGAGTTGAAAACTTTAAACATTTCAGTGAAGGCTTTGAGGACATTTGTGGACGAAGGTCTTATCGGTCAGCCCGATGTTTTTGATGAACATTACCGTGAAGTGTGTGCCGGACTGGCAGAACGATTAGGGGCCTCCGCAGAGATCTCCGACAATGAGCTTGTCGTGGGAATACCGCTTCATGACGGCAGTCGCGGCGGTCTGACCGAGGCTCCCTCGGCAGAGCCTGAAAGGGATTATTTCAACTCCTTCAGCATTATGCTCGGCAATATGTGAAGCGGCATGTGACAGAAATGTGATAATATTGCAAAACTTAGCAATATAGACAGAATAAACCGAAAATTTTGTTGACATTATTCAAAAAAAGTTGTATAATAAAAATGTTGAAAGATATCAGCGAAAAAATCAATCGTTTTGGAGTGTGCTTATGGGAAGTAATCTTGAGATCGAGAGGAAATTCCTCGTCGGGTTCCCTGATGTCTCACTGCTTGATATAAAGCGCAGGATAGCCATTGTTCAGACCTATCTCACAAACGGCGCCAACGGCTCTCAGCGCAGAGTAAGATCTGTTGATGAGAACGGCAGTGTGAAATATACCTATACGGAAAAGATATTTCTTACTCCTGTTACAAGAAAGGAAAATGAATCAGAGATAAGCGGCGACAGATACCGACAGCTCCTGAAAGAGAGCAGGAGGGACTGCCTTCCCGTTATAAAGGTGCGTTACTGCTTTGAATACCGCGGTCAGCTCTTTGAACTGGATACCTATCCCTTTTCTGACAAGCTCGCCATTATGGAGCTTGAGCTGGCTTCGCCCGATCAGAAGATCGATTTTCCCGAGAATGTCAGGGTAATAAAGGAAGTATCCGATGACCACCGCTACTCCAATGCGGCTCTTGCAACAGCAGGAGCCTTTCCGGAACAGCAGATTGGAGATTAATTCAATGTCGGAAAAATTTGTACCCGCTGACAGCCCCGAACAGCTCTCCGCTCTTTTCGGTCAGCTTGACGGCAATGTCAGCAGTATTCAGAAGGATTTCAATGTCACTGTCGTTAGCAGAGACGGCGGCATTAAAATAATAGGCGACGGCGATACAGAGGGCGCTGAAAAGGCTCTCAGAGCTATTATGAAAATGGCAAGCAACGGCAATTCGGTAAACGAACAGACCGTTCGCTATGTCACTTCCATGGTGGCTGACGGCGTAGAACAGGAGCTTCAGGAGCTGGGGGGAGACGGCATATGCGTCACGGCTTCGGGAAAGATACTCCGTCCGCGCACCGTCGGTCAGAAACGCTATACCGACGCCATAAAGAATAATACCATAGTCCTCGGAATAGGACCTGCAGGTACTGGCAAGACCTATCTTGCAGTGGCTATGGCTGTAAAAGCGTTCCGCGAACACAGGATAAAAAAGATCATCCTTACCCGTCCTGCCGTTGAAGCAGGCGAAAAGCTGGGATTCCTTCCCGGCGACCTTCAGGATAAGGTGGATCCCTATCTTCGTCCGCTCTATGACGCACTTTTCGATATGTTCGGTGCAGAAAGCTTTGCCCGTTATATGGAAAAGGGGATAATCGAGGTGGCTCCGCTGGCATACATGCGCGGACGCACTCTTGATGAGGCATTCATTATTCTTGATGAGGCTCAGAATACCACTTCCGAGCAGATCAAGATGTTTCTCACCCGTCTGGGAAACGAGAGCAGAATGGTCATCACAGGCGATATAACTCAGATCGACCTGCCCGATACCAAAAAATCGGGACTTGTGGAAGCCGTTAAAGTGCTGAGGGGCATAGATGATATCGAAATACACCGCTTTACCGAGAAAGACGTTGTACGACACAGACTGGTTCAGGATATCATCAAGGCTTATGAAAAATACAATGAAGGGAGAAAGAATTATCATGGCTAAGTTAAAGGTTTATGTAAAGAACAATCAGACAGAGGTGAAGGTGCCCGTTGGTATCAGGCTTCTTATCAGAAGATGCTGTCAGGCAGTCCTCACTACTGAGAATTTCGGAAAGGACGCAGAGGTGAGCGTTTCCTTCGTAAGCAACAACGAGATAAAGAACCTCAACAAGATCTACAGAAACAAGGACTCTGTTACAGACGTTCTCTCGTTCCCGCTCACAGGCGAGGACGGTACTGTTGAGATCAATCCCGAGACAGGCGCTGTTCAGCTGGGTGATGTTGTTATCTCACTGGAGACTGCCGTAAAGCAGGCTCAGAACTTCGGACACTCACTTGAGAGGGAAGTGGGATTCCTTACCGTTCATTCAATGCTCCACCTTCTCGGATACGACCACGAGACAAGTCAACTCGACCAGCGCATCATGCGCGAAAAGGAAGAGTCTGTCCTTGAAAAGCTCGGTATCTCAAGAGATGCTACATTTATCGTGAACGGAGAAAACCGCTGATGTCAAGAACGGCTTTCGTAACTATTGCAGGACGTACAAATGCAGGCAAATCCTCTCTCCTCAACGCTATCGTAGGCGAGAAGATAGCCTCAGTCAGCAATAAGCCACAGACCACACGTACACGTATCACAGGTATCCGCAATATCGGCGATGTACAGCTGGTATTCTTCGATACTCCGGGACTTCATAAGCCTGTGAACAAGCTCAGCGAGCATATGCTCAACACCGTTAAGGAGTCCGTCAGCGACATCGACGCGGTGGTATTCGTTATGGACTGTACCAAAAAGATAAACGAGCAGGAGCTGAACCTGCTGAAGTCCATGAACGACTCAAAAATGCCCGTGATACTGGTACTTAACAAGATAGACCTGCTGAGGAACAAGGACGAGCTGGCTCCCGTTATTGCGGAGTTGACCTCTAAGATAAAGTTCCAGGCAGTTGTCCCTGTCAGCGTCACCGAAAACAGCGGCGTTGACATTGTTATTGACGAGATAATCGCTCTTTCGGAGGAGTCCGTACACTTCTTCCCCGATGATATGATAACCGACCAGCCCGAAAAGGTGCTGGCGGCTGAGATGATACGCGAAAAGCTCCTTATGCTCCTCAGTGACGAGGTGCCTCACGGCATAGCTGTAGGCGTAGAGCAGATGAGTGAGCGCGAGGATAAGGACATTCTTGATATATCCGCTGTCATCTACTGCGAAAAGGAGTCCCATAAGGGGATCATCATCGGCAAGGGCGGAGCTATGCTCAAAAAGGCTTCAACTGCCGCAAGAATAGAGCTGGAGGACTTCTTCCAGATAAAGGTCAACCTCAAGTGCTGGGTAAAGGTCAAGGAAGACTGGCGCAACAGGGAGAACCTCATCAGAAGCTTCGGGCTCTCAGAGAAATAATTACCGCAAATAATCAAAGACCTTCCGCAGAAAATACTGAATGGACCGAAAATCCGGAACGGCGGATGAATGTACCGCTGATGCGATGATCCTCAATCATTTTTTGCGGAGGTTTGCTTTGAACGAAGATATACTTTGGAATATTTTTGCCGAAAGCGGCAGGATAGCTGATTATCTGCTGTATTCGGCATATAAGGAAGATAACCATGACAACTGTTGAAGGCATCGTCCTTAAAGAGCGTTCTGTGGGAGAACAGGACAAATTTATCGATATACTCACCAAGGAAAGCGGTGTTCTTGAGGTTTCCGTTAAGGGTGCAAAGAAAATCAACGGAAAATCAGGGAGCTCTGCTCAGCTGTTGGCGTATTCTCGGTTCTGCATTGATAAGAGGGGAAACTACCTGTACCTCAACAGTGCGGAGCCGATACATATTTTCTACGGACTTCGCAGCTCACTGACGAAAATATCCCTTGCATCATATTTTGCCGAGGTAATGCGCTTCTGCATAAGACCTGAGGCGCAGAACGGCGATATACTGCGGCTTATGCTCAACTGTCTCCATTATCTTGAAAACGGTGAGCGCAGCGAGGAGTTCCTGAAGGCGGTGTTCGAGCTCCGTCTAATGTCGGAGATAGGCTATATGCCTGACATCGTCGCATGCAGAGGCTGCGGCGTTTTTGAGCCTGAGGAGCTGTTTTTCTGTATCCGCGACGGCGGCTTTTTCTGCTCGGACTGCTTCGAAAGTGAGAACACTGACGATTATATGAAGGTAAAACTGCCTGTGCTGAGCGCTGTGCGGCACATAGTTCTTGCAGATATGGGCAGGCTTTTCAATTTCCGCGTATCAGACAGCACTCAGCAGAGACTGTCTGCGCTGGCTGAGTCATATGCGCTGACTCACCTTGAACGAAGCTTCGGTACGCTGGACTTTTACAAGTCCCTTTTCTGAACAATTAATTCTGACACCTCTGTAAAGACGGTATTTTAGAGCTTGATAATAACATTTTGTGCAAAAAACAAAAACTATATTGCAATAGTTTCTTTTTTGTTGTATAATTATAATGTGTAATTATGCTTTGAGGGGAGGTGCTCACTGTGAGGAAAAGAAAAACTATAGCCGTTATTGCTGCCGATGTGTTCAATGACTACATGAACCGTATATTTGTAGGCATTTCCGAGCAGTGCAGGTCTCTTGGGTACGATGTCATAACCTTCCTCATGGCTTTTAATCTCGACAGCGGCAACCTTATCCAGCAGGGCGAGGAGAATATCTTCTCTCTCGTAAAGAAAAACATCATTGACGGCGTTGTGCTCATGGCAGGAAATCTCGCCAGCCAGAATCTTATCGACAAGTTCGTCAAGGTGTTCTCTAAATGGGGCATACCCGTTGTTGCACTTGACTACGATTTCGATTTCTGTGACAGCATTTACGCTGACGATACAGAGCTTTTCGAGCGTATGACCGACCACTTCATCGATGTTCACGGCTGCAGCCGCATCATGTGCCTTACAGGTCCTGAGGGCAGCCGTCCTGCGGAGACAAGACTTGCAGGCTACAGGAACTCTATGGAGAAGCATGGTCTTGAGATACGTGATGGGGACATTGTCTACGGCGATTTCTGGAGGATAGTCCCCCAGAGACTGGCAAAGGAATTCGTGGAGGGCAGAAGAGAAATGCCCGAGGCTGTCGTATGTGCCAATGACGCTATGGCAAGATACCTTTCAAGTGCTCTCGTCAAGGGAGGTCTCAGTATCCCCGAGGATATACGCATTTCGGGCTACGACGGCACCAACGACGCGGTGCTGAATATCCCTTCCATTTCCACGGTCCTGCCCGAAAATGAACGTATGGGCGCAAGAGCAGTCTGCATACTTCATCAGAAGATAAGCGGCATCAGCACAGAACCTGTTGAGACACTTCCCTACGGAAAACTGCTTTTCGCACGTTCATGCGGCTGCGGAAGCGCTACCTGCCACAGTGTGACCACCCGTGAGGAGCTCCACAACCGTGTGGAAAGATACGAGAACTATTACAAGAAGAGCGGCATGCTCGAAAGCCTTATGGAAGAGGATAACCTTGACGGACTTCTTCATAAGCTCAACGGTCTTATCTACGTGCTCAACGGACTTGATACGTATATGCTCTGCCTTAACAGGAACTGGGACAATATCGAGGGCGAGGAGAACGACTATATCCGCGAGGGCTATGCTTCTATCATGGAAGCAAGAATGATATATACAAGAAATAATACGGAGTTCGGCAGCAGAAGCTTCCGCTCCGCCGATATACTACCTCATTTTATCGACAATTATTGCAGTGAGCCGTCAATGTATTTCCTGCTTCCTGTACATTTCATGGACAGGTGCTTCGGATATTCGGTGTTCAAATTCAGCGATATACGCTGTGCGGCAAGCAATGTTTTTGCTCAGTGGAACAAGAATATCAGCGTTGCTCTTGAGTTCCTGCGTGTCCGCACAAAGCTGCTCAGCATAAATCAGCGCATCTTTATGAGCTCTATACGTGACACCCTTACGGGTATCTACAACCGTCACGGCTTCAACCGCATGGCTGAGAGCATATACCGCAAGGCATGCTCCGAGCAGAAGCAGCTTTTCATCATAATTGCCGACCTTGACAGACTTAAAATGATAAACGATAACTACGGCCATATCGAGGGAGATAATGCGATTACTGCTGTGGCAAATGCCCTGAATACCTCCTGCGAGCTCAATGAGGTCTGCGCCCGTACAGGCGGCGATGAGTTTGCCGTTATCGGCTGCGGTGATTACAGCGAAACAAAGACAGAGGAACACTATCGTCATATTTATGACTATCTTGCAAGATTCAACGCCTCTTCCAAGAAGAAATATAAGGTGGAAGTGAGCCTCGGATCATTCCTGGGAGTCCCGGATTTCGAGGGCGGACTTGATAATTATATCAAGATCGCCGATGCAAGAATGTATGAAAATATGACCAAGCGCAAAAAAATGCGTGAGGACTGAGCTGCTGTGAGAACGGCAGCTTTTTTTCTGCCGCGGACATGATATAAAATATGTATAGCTATTGACAAAAATGTCATTGTATGATAAAATAAAATGAATTGCAGAGAAGCTTCGGTTTCAGCGCAAGACTATTGACCACTCCTCTCGGAGTCGAGGCCATACGGACAGCCGGGTCAAATGCCGAATGCCGATATATCGGCTGGCAACTTCTGTTGCCTTATTGATTCGACTGCGCGTCGATAAAGTTTTTATAAGTTCTCATCAGCTTGTGAAAGGTCAATAAGAGTGGTAAAAGGTAGTACTTGCTTGTATAGACTCTGAAACCGTAAATGAAGTTTCTGCGCTTTCCGCATAATATTTCATGCACACAATGGCTGGTAAGGTCTTTTGTGTGCATTTTTTGTTTGAAGGTGTGGTATTATGGAGAATAAACTGAAACTTTACGGGTTCAATAACCTGACAAAATCTCTGAGCTTCAATATCTATGACGTCTGTTATGCCAAGACAGCGCGCTCTCAGCAGGAGTATATCGCCTATGTTGACGAGCAGTACAACTCTGAGCGTATAACGGATATAATGACCCATGTCACCGAGATGATAGGAGCACAGGTGCTCAGCGTTTCAAGACAGGATTACGACCCACAGGGCGCATCTGCAACATTCCTTATCGCCGACGATACTATGATACCTGCAGGCGGTTCGGAGACTGTGGCTCATCTCGACAAGAGCCACGTAACAGTCCATACTTATCCCGAATTCCACCCCGATACCTCTATCGCTACATTCCGTGTGGACATCGATGTTGCTACCTGTGGCAAGATAACTCCGCTGACTGCCCTCGATTACCTCATAGGAAGCTTCGATTCGGATATAATCACTATGGACTACAGAGTAAGAGGCTTTACCCGTAACCTTGACGGCGAAAAGCTTTTTATCGACCACGATATCACCTCTATACAGAATTACATCGACGCAAAGATACTCGATAAATACTACGCTGTGGATATAAATGTCTATCAGGCAAATATGTTCCACACGAAAATGCTCATAAAAGAGCTTGACCTTCAGAATTACCTGTTCAATACAGATGTCAACGAGCTCCCGCCAAGACGCAGACTTGAGATAACCAATGCGCTCCAGCGGGAAATGATAGAAATTTTCAGCGGAAGGAACGTGTTCGGAAATGGCTGAGCTTTCCCAGGTAAATGCACCTATCTACGAAGCACTGAGAAAATTCCGCCGCATGAGAGTAGTGCCCTTTGATGTTCCGGGACATAAGCGTGGAAGAGGAAATATGGAGCTTACCGAGTTTCTCGGTGAGGACTGCATGAATGTTGATGTAAACTCAATGAAGCCTCTGGACAATCTGTGTCACCCGGTATCCGTCATCAAGGATGCTGAAATGCTGGCGGCTGAGGCATTCGGTGCGGCTAATGCCTTCTTCATGGTGGGCGGAACTACCTCTGCGGTGCAGAGCATGATAATGTATGCCTGCAAGGAGGGCGACAAGATAATCATGCCCCGTAATGTCCACAGAAGCGCCATCAATGCTATAATACTCACAGGTGCTGTGCCTGTGTATGTAAACCCCGATGTCAATCACAAGCTGGGTATCGCACTGGGCATGTCGGTTTCACAGGTGGAGCAGGCTATCCGCGAAAATCCCGACGCAAAGGCTATCATGGTCAACAATCCCACATACTACGGCATTTGCTCAGACCTGAAAAAAATAACAGAGCTAGCTCATGCCCATGGTATGCTTGTCCTTGTGGACGAGGCTCACGGTACCCATTTCTACTTCGGCGACAACTTCCCTCTGACAGCTATGGCGGCAGGTGCGGACTGTGCCTCCGTAAGTATGCACAAGTCTGGCGGAAGCCTTACACAGAGCTCTTTCCTCCTCATGGGGAAAAATATAAACGCAGACTATATGCGTCAGGTGATAAACCTTACCCAGACCACAAGCGCTTCTTATCTGCTGCTGTCAAGTCTTGATATATCCCGTAAGAGACTTGCTCTCAGCGGCAAGGAGATATTTGCTCAGACCGTTGAGATGGCTGAGTATGCCCGTTCCGAAATAAACGGCATAGGCGGATATTATGCCTATTCAAGAGAGCTTATCAACGGCGACAGCATCTATGATTTCGATGTCTCAAAGCTGAGCATCTACACTCTGCCCATAGGTCTGGCAGGTATCGAGGTCTATGACCTTCTCCGCGACGAATATGACATACAGATAGAATTCGGAGATATAGGAAACGTTCTCGCTTACATCTCTGTCGGCGACAGAAAACGTGACATAGAGCGTCTTATCAGCGCTCTTGCCGAGATAAAGCGCCGCTTCGGAAAAAGCAGTGCGGATATGCTCACTCAGGAGTATATCAGCCCCGTAGTTGCGGAAACTCCGCGAAAGGCATTCTATGCAAGTAAGCGCTCTCTCCCTCTTGATGAGGCGGCAGGTCATGTGTGCAGCGAGTTCGTAATGTGCTATCCTCCCGGAATACCGATACTCGCTCCCGGAGAGCTCATAACTCCCGAGATAATCGAGTACATCAGATATGCCAAGGAAAAAGGCTGTCAGATGACGGGTACTGAGGATATAAACATCGAAAGGCTCAATGTCCTCGATATGTGATTGATATGAAACGCAATGCCCGTTAGGGGGGGGCAGACGTTTTATATAGATTTTTGGTTTAAAGGAAGGAAAATTGAAAATGAAAAAAGTAGGAATCATCATGAGTGTGCTTATGGGAGTTACCCTGAGCTTTTGTCTGTCACTTACAGGCAATCTGACATCAGGAGAGGGCTTTCAGCTCGTGCCGTTTCTTCTGAGCTTTGCGGCAAGTACCGTAATAAGCCTTATCATTGGTCTTATCGTTCCCATGAAAAAGGTCGAGGACGGCGCTGTAAAGGCTATGAAGCTCAATGAGCGCAGCATGCCTGCAAATCTTGTAAAGGCACTCGTATCTGACCTTATCTATACTCCGGTCATCACACTTGCAATGATAATCCTCGTTCGTGCACTTGTTATGAAGATGAGCCACGGACACGCACAGCTCCCGCCTTTTGCAGTAATGTTCATCAAGTCACTTATCATCAGTTTAGTTGTAGCATACATAATCATTCTTATCGTAACACCTGTTTTCATGAAGCTTTCATTCAAGCTCGCCGGCGTTAATCCGCCTGCAGGCAAGCCGCCTGTGGACAGATCATAATTTTGCGTTGCAAAAAAATGATCTTAGCTGTCAGCCATTAGCCGTCAGCCCATTGCAGGGGCGGTGGCTCCTGTTGGGAGATTATCCGCCCGATAATAATGGGGCGAAGCCGCTTCCTGATGGCTAAGAGCTGAAGGCTTCAGGATTTAATGGCAAAGCCATAAAAATTTGATTTAAAACGGAGGTATTGTATGGAATTATGGTTCACGGAGAGACACACTCCAAACGTTAAATTTTCAATAAAGGTCGATCATCAGCTCTACAGCGGCAACAGCGAGTTCCAGCGTATCGACGTTTTTGACTCAAAGGAGTTCGGACGTTTTCTCACTCTTGACGGATATATGATGCTCACCGAAAAGGACGAGTTCATTTATCACGAGATGATAACCCATGTGCCTATGGCTGTTCACCCGAACCCGAAGAATATACTGGTCATCGGTGCAGGCGACGGCGGAGTTGTCCGCGAGCTCACACGCTATGCCTCAGTCGAGAGCATAGACCTTGTGGAAATAGACGAGCTGGTAGTCGAGGTCAGCAAGAAATTCCTGCCAACTACAGCCTGCCGCTTTGACGACCCGAGAGTACATGTCTATTATGAGGACGGCGTCAAGTTCATACGCCGCTGTACAGATCAGTACGATGTTATAATCGTGGATTCCACAGACCCCTTCGGTCCCGGAGAGGGACTCTTCACCAAGGAGTTCTACGGAAGCTGTTTCAAGGCGCTCCGTGACGACGGTATCATGGTAAATCAGCATGAGAGCCCCTTCTACGACGAGGACGCTGCCGCTATGCAGCGCTCACACAAGCGCATCGTGGAGAGCTTCCCCATAAGCAAGGTCTATCAGGCTCATATCCCGACCTATCCCTCGGGACACTGGCTCTTCGGATTTGCCTCAAAGAAATATCACCCGACCAACGACTATAACGGCACCAAATGGAGTATGCTCGGTATCAAGACACGCTACTACAACCCGAGACTTCACACGGGAGCTTTTGCACTCCCATGCTATGTAGAGGAGCTTCTCAGAGATGTTGAATAAGAATATACAGACTTTTATCGCCTGCGACAGCGAATATGAGGACTCAAAGATAGTCCTCTTCGGAGCAGGCTTTGACGGTACCACAAGCTTTCGCCCGGGAACGAGATTCGCTCCCTCTGCTATCCGCAATGAGAGCTTCGGCATCGAGACCTACAGCCCTTATCAGGACAAGGATATGACCGATCACAGCTACTTCGACAGCGGAGACCTTGAGCTCCCTTTCGGAAGCACCGAGCAGGCGGTTGCAGACATTACCGCCCGTGCAGACGAGATACTTGCAGACGGCAAGCTGCCCTTTATGATAGGCGGTGAGCACCTTGTGACTCTCGGCTCTGTCAGGGCTGTGAATGATAAGTATGACGACCTTTACATCGTCCACTTTGACGCCCATGCGGACCTCCGCGACGACTACCTCGGACAGAAATTGTCCCATGCCTGCGTGCTGAGACGCTGCTACGAGCTTGTCGGTGACGGTCATATCTTCCAGTTCGGTATCCGAAGCGGCGACCGTGAGGAGTTTTACTTTGCGGACGAGCATACGGAAATGCATAAATTCAGTTTCGACGGCCTTGAAGAAGTCGTTGAAAAGCTGAAGGGCAGGAATGTTTACTTCACCCTTGACCTTGATGTTCTTGACCCGTCAATATTCCCGGGTACGGGAACTCCCGAGGCAGGCGGTGTGTCCTTTGACGAGCTGAGAAAGGCTGTGACTCTTGTTTGCAGCAGGCTCAACATCGTAGGCTGCGACGTGAACGAGCTCAGTCCTGTTTACGACCAGAGCGGTGTTTCCACAGCAGTTGCCTGCAAGATAATCAGGGAAATGCTCCTTGCACTTTCATGAACTGAGCCGTTCTGAGGTATACTATGGATAATAACTCTTATAACGAAGAAGACATTGCAGAAAGTAAAAGAAACAGCCGCGTCGGACTGATAATAGTTTTGGTTGCGGTCCTGATTTTTCTGGTGGCTGTTGGCGTGATAATACCGTTTGTTTTTGCAAAAAATATGGTGAACGACGCAATAAAGCAGGATACCACACAGTATAATGTTTCTGTTACCGCTGTTATTGCGGAAAACATTGTTCGTGAATCCGACAGCAGCGATGGTTCGGACAACAAAATCGATAAGGTGTATACTCCCGTTTATGAGTATGAATATAAAGGCAAGACCTACAGCGTTCACGGAAGCGTGGCCTCAGGCGAAAAGAAATATGAGGAAGGGGAAAAGGTGGAGATCCTCATATCCGATGTGAACCCCGGAAAGATGTATGACCCCGAATATAATACTACCAAGGTGATAAAGGACTTCGGCAGCAGCTTCTCAAAGCTGTTCATGCTGATACTGATAATACCTATAGTGCTTCTGGCAGTTATAGCTGCTGTTATTGTAAGAATAGCTGTCAGGGCTTCAAAAAAGAAAAAAGCTTTACAGAATAACGAAGAAAATGACTACGATCCTTATGACGATCAAAGGGAATAAGAAAGGCAGAATCTGACATGAACATTTTCAGAGCACAGAATGTCTCGGGACTTGCAGAGATACGCATGAAGTACCTCCGTGAGGACTTTCCCGATATGACAACAGCACAGGCAGCTCAGATAAAGGCTAAGCTGCCAAGGTACTACTCAGACCACCTCAACTGCGACCTGTTTGCATATCTTGCAGAGGACGGCGGAAAGATAGTCGGCTCGGCTTTCCTTGCGGTAAGGGAGCTTCCTCCAAATCCCAACTTCCCCAATGGGCGTGTGGGAACGGTGCTGAATGTATTCACTGAGGCAAGCCACCGCCGACAGGGTATAGCTACGGCGCTTATGGAGCTGCTCATATCCGACGCAAAGGTCATGGAGCTTGACTATATCGAGCTGAAAGCCTCTGAGGACGGCTATCAGCTTTATAAGCAGATGGGCTTTGAAGTTGAAAACACAGGCTTTACAAATATGAAGCTGAAAATAAAAGATTGAAAGGGATATTATCAAATGAAAAAAATGTTTGCATGGTTTAGTCCCGGCGGAATATTATTCATACTTATTGGCTGCTTATTATTTGTATTTGGTTTTTTTATAAAAAATATGTCTGTTGAAAAGTCTAAAAAATGCACTTTTGAGACCGTGGCTGTGGTAGAAAATATAGTTGACAGCTACAACTACGATAATAAAAGAACTCATATGCCAGTATATTCTTATGTTTATAATGGTGAGTCTTTTAAAGCAAATGGTCCGATCTCTCAAAAAATACCCAACGTAAACGTAGGAGAGACAGTAAAGTTCTTTATTGATCCTAATGATCCGACGGACTATTATTGTCCCAAGGAAGAAAAAGGTGGTAACCTTGTTTTTATAGTTATTATTATTATGGGAGTGGCTTTTGGGGCTGCGGGCATAGATTCAATCAGAAAAGAATATCAAATAAATACTGAAAAAAATTTTTAAGATACGGAGGAATAAAAAATGGGAAAATGTATGATCATCGGCTGCGGTGGAGTTGCTTCCGTTGCTATCCACAAGTGCTGCCAGAACAGCGAGGTATTTGAGGGCATTATGATCGCAAGCCGCACAAAGTCCAAGTGCGACGCGCTGAAGGAAAAGCTCCAGCCTACAACAAAGACCGTTATTGAGACAGCTCAGGTAAATGCTGACAATGTTGACGAGCTGGTTGCTCTTATCAACAGCTACAAGCCTGATGTAGTGCTCAACCTTGCGCTCCCTTATCAGGACCTCACTATCATGGACGCTTGTCTCGCTACAAAGACTCATTACGTTGATACTGCCAACTACGAGCCCCTTGATACTGCCAAGTTCGAGTACAAGTGGCAGTGGGCTTACCGTGAGAAGTTCGAGCAGGCAGGCATCACAGCTCTCCTGGGAAGCGGCTTCGACCCGGGCGTTACAGGAGTATTTTCAGCTTATGCTATGAAGCATGAGTTCGACGAGATCAACTACATCGATATCCTCGACTGCAACGGCGGTGACCACGGTTATCCTTTCGCTACAAACTTCAATCCTGAGATCAATATCCGTGAAGTTTCGGCCAAGGGAAGCTACATCGAGGACGGCAAGTGGGTAGAGACCGAGCCTATGGAGATAAAGCGCGTTTATAACTTCAAGGGCGTAGGCGAAAAGGATATGTACCTCCTTCACCATGAGGAGCTTGAGTCTCTTGCACTCAATATCAAGGGCATCAAGCGTATCCGCTTCTTTATGACATTCGGTCAGAGCTATCTCACACATCTCAAGTGCCTTGAGAACGTTGGCATGACATCAATCGAGCCTATAATGTATGAGGGCAGGGAGATAGTGCCGCTCCAGTTCCTGAAGGCTGTACTGCCTGATCCTGCTTCACTCGGTCCGAGAACAGTGGGCAAGACTAACATCGGCTGTATCTTCCGCGGAAAGAAGGACGGAAAGGACAAGAACTACTACCTCTACAATATCTGCGATCATCAGGAGTGCTACAAGGAGGTCGGCTCACAGGCTATTTCCTACACCACAGGCGTACCTGCAATGATCGGTGCTATGATGATAATGACAGGCACATGGAAGAAGGCAGGCGTTTACAACATCGAGGAATTCGATCCCGATCCGTTCATGGAGGCTCTCAACAAGTGGGGACTCCCATGGGAAGAGGACTTCGATCCTGTTCTTGTTGACTGATTTGAGGATAAAAAATCTCGTTGTCTTTACGCTTTTTGCGGTATATACCCTCTGTGCGGTCTACATGCTGTTCTTTATGAGGGGAAGTCTTATCGGCTGGTACACCTACAGGGAGTACTTCCGTGAGAATACCAACTTCGTGCCCTTTCGCACAGTCATGGAGTTCGTCGGATACCTCCGCACCGATGATGCGGTATACGGAGATATTTCCTTCGAGAACATATTCGGGAATATTATCGCATTTCTGCCCATAGGTGTGTTTTGTCCTGCAATATGGAAAAAGCAGCGCCGTTTCCCATGTTTTTTGCTTACGGCTTCGGCAGTGATAACAGGCGTGGAGATAATACAGTTCACAGCAATGTGCGGTGCCTGCGACATTGACGACTTCATACTCAATATCACAGGTGCTGTCATAGGCTTTGCATTTACAAAGCTTAATATAGTCAGAAGACTGATGTTTATTGACGTCAGCTTCAAAAAAGGAGAATAGAAATGTCACATTTCAAGAATATCAAGAAGATAATGGCAGTTGCAGCAGCAGCTTCAATGCTTATGCTCACAGGCTGCGGCAAGAGCATATCAACATCAGATGTAAATGATACTCCGCCTACAACAAACAGCGAACAGTCGGGAAATATCATCGTTCTCACACTCCACCCCAATGAAGCTCCCATTACCTGCGAAAACTTTGAAAAGCTGGTAAATGAAGGCTTCTACAACGGTCTTACATTCCACCGCGTAGTCGATGAGTTCATGGCTCAGGGCGGAGACCCCAAAGGCGACGGTACAGGCGGAAGCCCTGATACTATCAAGGGCGAATTTGCTTCAAACGGCGTTGATAACCCTATCTCTCATCAGAGAGGAGTAGTTTCAATGGCCCGCAGTCAGAGCCCCGACAGCGCTTCAAGCCAGTTCTTTATCTGCTACAACGGCAATTATGCTTCATCACTTGACGGCAATTACGCTGCTTTCGCAAACGTAACAGAGGGCATGGAGGTCGTTGACGATTTCGTAAAGGTAGAGCGTGACCTCAATTCTATGGGCGAGCTTGCCGTTCCGAAAACACCTATCGTTATGGAAAAGGTAGAGATGATCGAGCCCGATGAGAGCGGCTCTCCAAGAGTAATGATAACCATGAATGACTTCATAAAGAAATGATGAATCCTAATTTTGACGCAAATAAAGTGCCGACTCCCTGCTATATAGTGGATGAGCCGGCGCTTATCCGTAATCTGGAGATACTCCGCGGTGTTTCCGAAAGAACAGGTGCGAAGATACTCCTTGCACAGAAGGCGTTTTCCTGCTATCACCTCTATCCCATGATAGGTCAGTACCTTGCAGGCACGGCTTGCAGCGGACTTTTTGAGGCGAAGCTGGGGTATGAGGAGATGGGAAAGGAAAACCACGTTTTTTCCGCAGCCTACCGTGAAAGCGAGATAGATGAGATAATCTCCTGCTGCGGTCATATCATCTTCAATTCCTTTACTCAGCTTGACAAGTACCGCGAACGTGTTCTTGCAGCAGGGAAGAAGATAGGTTTGCGCATAAATCCCGAATTCTCCACTCAGGAGGGACATGAGATATACGATCCGTGCTCGCCGAGATCGAGACTTGGCATTACGCGAAAGAGCTTCCGCGACGATGACCTGCGCGGAGTTACAGGACTGCATTTCCACACTCTCTGTGAGCAGAATTCCGACGATTTAGAGGCTACCATTGACGCTGTTGAGGAAAAGTTCGGAGATATTCTTCATAAAATGGAATGGATAAATTTCGGCGGCGGTCACCACATTACCCGTGATGACTACGATATACCGCGGCTTGAAAAATGTATTCGCCGTATGCAGGAAAAGTACGGTCTTGAGGTTTTACTCGAACCCGGGGAAGCTATAGCCCTCAATGCAGGCTGGCTTGTTACCGAGGTTCTTGACCTTACGGAAAACGATATGCCTATCGCTATACTTGATACCTCGGCTGCCTGCCATATGCCAGATGTGCTGGAAATGCCCTACCGTCCGCCCCTTGTTGGTTCGGGAGAAAAGGGCGAGAAGCAGTACAGCTACAGACTTGGCTCGCAGACCTGCCTTGCAGGGGATGTTATAGGGGCGTACTCCTTCGACGAGCCGCTGCATATAGGGGACAGACTGGTATTCGGCGATATGGCTATCTACTCGATGGTCAAGAACAACACCTTTAACGGTATGCCGCTGCCTGCCATAATTCTTCTGAAAAAGGACGGCAGCTTTGAGACGCTCCGCAGCTTCGGCTACAGCGACTTCAGGGAGAGACTGTGATGACAAATGTTTATTTTGTGCGCCATGCACTGCCTGACTATTCATGCGCTGATGCAGCGCTGCGCCCTCTTACCGAGGAGGGAATGAGAGATACTGCCGAGGTAGTCCGCGCTATGAAGGACATTCATCTTGACTTCGCCATATCAAGCCCCTATAAGCGCAGCATCGATACCATAAAGCAGACTGCTGATGAACACGGGCTGAAAATAGAGCTTGATGACAGACTTCACGAGCGTATAAGCGGCAGGGACAGCAATAATCACGAGATGTTTCAGAAGCGATGGGCGGACCTGAGCTTCTGCGAAAGTGACGGCGAGTGTATACAGTCGGTCATGGACAGGAATATTGCAGCCCTTAATGACATTCTTGAAACCCATGAGGGGGAGAATATCCTTGTGGGCACACACGGTACGGCACTCAGCTCCATACTCCACTATTATGACAACAGCTTCGGCGTGGAAGGTTTTCTGCGTATCATAAACTTCATGCCCTATATTATCAGACTTGGCTTTGAGGGCATGGAACTGGTCGAAAAAGAGGAAATACTCATAATAAACAAGCCTTTTGAATAAGAGCTGAGAGCACAGGAAAGAATAAAATATGAATTAAGAAAAGGACTCGGAAGAGTCCTTTTTTATGCCCTGACTGCGGTTTCTGCCGAGAAACAGGGAAATATGAGTAAAATATATCCAAAGAGGCGAAGATGATATTGTGTATATCGACAAAGCTGATTTAACTTTTTGCAATTTTATTTACAACTGTTACTAACTGTGCTATAATTAGGGTGTGTAGGTGTATATTCCGAAGCTTGACTTTCCCTGTGTTGAGCTCAGGATAGATACCGTATTTATGACAGCTCCGCTTTAGGCAGCGGACTTACGTTATGAAAAGGAGAAAAAACTATGGTTTCAAAAACAAAAAAGCTGGCTTTGCAGCTTTTTGCCTTTGCAGTGTCCATGATGATACTTCTGGCGGCTTTTGCGGCAGTGCCCCCCGTCAGCGTTCATGCGGCAGGTACAGACCTGTACGTCGGATACTCAGGCAGAAACAACAACTTCTCAACAGTTCAGGCGGCTGTTGATAAGGCTGCAAGCCTCAATCCCTCATCAGAGGCTAATCGTGTGACGATACACATCGCTCCCGGTACTTACCGTCAGCAGGTCATCGTTCAGACGCCTTACATCTCATTTGTTAATGACGAGCCCCAGAACGGCGACGCAGTTCTCACATGGTACTACGGTATCGGTTACAAGTACTACAGTGCCAACTCAAAGGGCTATTACGACTCCAATGCCGCTAATTCAAAGAGCGGCAAGAATGTGGCTAATTATCGCTGGGGCGCAACTGTTCAGCTCTGGCCAAAGGCTACTAACTTCAAGGCTAAGAATATCGTTTTCGAGAATTCCTTCAACCGCTACCTCACCAAGGAGGAGATAGCAGACGGCGTTGAATGCACCAACGAGACTCTCAAGGTACAGCGCTATAACGGCGTGGACGTTCAGTCCAAGGCTTATACCGAACGTGCGGCAGCTCTCTCTGTTGACACAGGATATGCTGAGTTTCTTGGCTGTAAGTTCCTGTCAAGTCAGGATACTCTCTACACAGGCGGCTCACCTCAGTACTACAAGAACTGCCTCATAGAGGGACAGACAGACTATATCTTCGGCGGAAGCAATGCTGTGTTTGACAGCTGCGAGCTCCGCTGGAAGGGCTACAGCAGCGGTTCAGTAGGCGGATACATTACAGCAGCAAGAGAACAGGGAAGTCCTTACACAGGATATCTCTTCAAGGACTGTAAGGTAACTGCAAACAGCGGTCTCACAGTAACAGCAGGCTATCTCGGCAGACCGTGGGGACAGACCGCAAAGGTTCTCTTTGTGAATACTACTCTCCAGAACGGCAATATGATAACTGCGGCAGGCTGGACTTCAATGAGCGGCGTTCAGCCCGAGAGCGTTGACGGCTTCAAGGAAAACGGCACAAAGCTCTCAAACGGTCAGCGTGTTGACCTTTCACAGAGAAAGGGACATACCGTTTCTGATAACGATGCGGCAAATATCAATATCAAGAATTACATGAACAACTGGACTCCATCATTCCTCAGCGGAGAGTCATCAGGCGGCAGCGGAAGCGGTCAGCCATCATCAAGTGTCGAGGGTGCTGTAAAGTCCTGCGGAGGCTGGTATGAGGAAGCCTTCGTCGAGTGGGACAGCTCAAAGCTTGGCAATAATGTCAAGGTTAGCTATGCACCTTCAGGCAGCTCAAGCTTTACTGCTGTTGATTCACAGCTCATCAGAAACTCAAGAGTCGATATTCCCGGACTTAAGGGCAATACAGAGTATACTGTGAACGTACAGGGTTCAAACGGCTCTGCAAGCTGCAAGATAAAGACTATGGCTTTTGACCGCAGCGGCTATGCGCACTTCAACGCATCAGAGGCTGTCGGCGCTTACAATAACGACGGTACTCTGAAATCAGGGGTTACTGTCATCTATGTAAACAACTCAAACAAGGACAGCATTACCTACGGCGGTCAGACAGGTCTCTACAACATCTTCTACAGCGGAAAGCCAAAGAACGTTGTATTCAGACTTATTGGCAGCATTGATGTGCCTAATGGCGCAAAGGCTAACAACGGTCAGCAGAACGACGGCTCGAATATGCTGTATCTCCAGAATGCCGAAAACGTTACTATCGAGGGTATCGGCTATGACGCAGCACTCAATCAGTGGGGCTTCGAGATGAAGCGCTCAAAGAGCTGCGAGGTCCGCAATCTGTGGCTTGGCAAGTACCCCGATGATGGTGTTTCCATGACAGGCTCAGCTGATAACAAGTCAAATCATATGTGGGTACATAACTGCACCATAGAAAAGGGCTACAACGCTTACGCAGGCAATGGCATCGTAGATGCCGACAAGGCTGACGGCGACGGCTCACTGGACGTCAAGTGGACTGAGTACGTAACAGTTTCCTACAACGTTTTCAAGGATGGCCACAAGACCTCTCTTGTAGGCGGCGGAACAAATCACGAGCAGGACTGGATAACCTACCACCACAACTGGTTCAACAATACCGAATCACGTAATCCTCGTGCAAGAAATGCACATATCCACAGCTACAACAACTACTTCTACAACAACAAGCAGTACGGTATCGGAGCTTCTTACAACTCAAAGGTATTCTCCGAGGCTAACTACTTCGAAAAGGCAAATCTTCCTCTTGATGCCGAAAATATGGGCAATGACGCTTATTCGGGAACTATCAAGTCCTACGGGGACAAGTTCGACAGCTGCAATATGGGCAGCGGACTTGCTTATCAGATAGTTAATTCAAGAAACGACAAGGCTTATATCAACAACCTCAAGGGCGGCGGACAGGGCTATGATAACTTCGACACTGATTCATCGAAGATTTACAGCGGCTACAAGGTACAGTCCGCAGATGCTGCTAAAAACGAGGTAATGGCTTATGCAGGAAGAATGCAGAACAAGACCTACAATTCGGGCTCAGTTTCCGGCGGCGGAGACGTTGTTGTCGACGAGCCTGTAAAGAGCGCTCTTATCTCGAAATTTGAGGTCAAGGACGCAAGCTACGGTGCTCAGTGGGGAATCGCCGAGACATTTGCAGTAGGCGACAAGGCATTCGGCGACCGTGACCACGTTATCGCTTCAGTTCCGAACAGCATAAGCGGCGGTGAGCATATCATCACAGCCTGCAATTCAAAGAACACAGATTCAGACCTTGCAGTTATAACAGCTGCAAAGGACATCACAGTGTTTGTCTGCATGGACGAGAGAGTAACAACTGTTCCGTCATGGCTTGGAAGCTTCAATAAGAACGGTGAAATAGTTGAGGTCAATGACAGCGAGGCTGTAAGACCCTTTGACGTTTACGCTAAGGAGATCAAGGCAGGCGAAACTCTTACCCTTGGTACAAACGGCATGAGCGGAGCTTGTATGAATTACATTGCATTCGTTAATGAGACTCCTGTAGTTACAACGACAACGACAACAACGACCACCACCACAACAACTACTACAACAACGACTACAACTACAACAACTCAGAAGCCTGCACAGGGACTTGCAGGTGATGCAAACTGCGACAATACCGTTGATCTGTCAGATGCGGTGCTTATTATGCAGGCACTTGCTAATCCAAATAAGTACGGAATCGAAGGTACAGACGAGCATCACCTCACAGAGCAGGGTTCTGCAAACGGCGATGTCGAGGGCGGAAACGGAATCACAGCAAATGACGCACTGACAATTCAGCGTTACTTGCTCCACCTTATAACAACACTTCCGATAGACTGATAAGAAACCCGGGGGCATAAGACGGGTACGCATAAAGAAGTTTTACGCCATAGTATTTCTGATGTAAGGTCAGAAGTACTATGGCGTTTCTATTGACAGTACAGAGATGATGTGCTATAATTGTTACTGACAAAAATCGGAATTTCGAGCTGAGCCAGCTCGACCGCTTGCCACGTTGTCGCTCGTAAACTCGCTTAATAATATAAGAAATGATATTTGTACATCGCTTACAGCGCGATAAGTACGCCGAGCCCATGAACGGGATTCCAAAGGG
>SFMO01000069.1 GCA_004554385.1 Ruminococcus flavefaciens | reverse complement strand
TAGCGTGAAAACCTAAGCCAATCTTTGAGTGATTCAGGTATTCTTATATTATTCTCTTTTTCCCATGAAGATAACTCTTCCTCAGTGGCAGGCGGATCATAATCAAAATAATAACCTTCATCTTCAAGTTTTTTACTTAACTCAACGATCTGAGTTATTTCTTCTGTCAAGCTGTTGTTTGGTATCTCTGGAATAAACATATATCATTCTCCTTTCTAATCTTAATTGATATAAATCAAGCACCCAAATTATACAACAAAAGTCGCTCAATGTCAACTCAAATATTGCTCCAACATGTACAAATAAAATATTTTTCACATGATCATCACAAGCCCATGGTATAATGTAAATATTATAATAGGAGGAGTAATTATGAATCATTTATTAAAAAAGAGTGCAGCAGCTTTTTCGCTTTTCTTTTGCCTTATATCAACAGTTAGCTGCGGTGAAAAGAAAGCTGCCAGCACTTCCGCAAACGGAAAACTTAAACCTCGCCCCAAAACTGTAGACTATGCACCTACAGATGAGATAAAAAATGCACCTCTGTCATCGGGACTTATCCAGATCGGTAATGATGTTTTCAGAAATGGCGGATACTACACCGTTGGGCAGCTTATGGAAAAGCTGGAAGGAAAGTACGAGCTTCAGGGCGGAATAGATATTGACGGAGTGCTTGTGGGCGATGAGGAAAAAGTAGGCATATATCTGCCTAAGGATGTTCAGATATCAGATGACGGCATACCTGCTTATGATATAGCTGTATACTACAGTAACCTGAATGCAAAGGAAGGTGACGAAACTCCTGTAAAGGATGCTATAGTATATCAAATATATCCGAATTTAATTAATTATGATGTTTTTGATAGTGTATGGCAGCCAGGCGGAATAAAAGCATTTCCTGCGGAAATTGGGTTATCCGAAATTGTAGATACATATGAGAAGAACAGCTTGGAAAAGGTAGATTCCGAACACCTTTACAATGATTGCAGTAGTAATCATAAATATAATGTTTATACAGAACACAATAAGTTCGGAAGGCCAAATGAATTACAAGCAAATGCTATGATTTGCGGCACAGAGGCGAATCTGTACGGTGTATGTCCAATTTACTGTTATGAATTTACCTATAATGAAAATTCTAAGAAAGGATTGAGTTTTCAATGGAATGAGGAATATTCCACGTTTATTGAAGACGATGAAAATACAACAGACCAATAATTACAGGTCTGTGTATTATTTCCACTATCATGACCTCACCCTCAGGTCCATATGAACGCAAGTTCATGCAGGTTCAAGTCCTGTTATCCGCACCAGCGCAAAGCCTGCGGCCCCTTTCACGGGGGCGTTCGTTTTACTCGCTCACTTTGTAGAAAGCTGTCAGTCTGCTTTCGCTCGCGGCAGTCATTTTACAACTTAAACAATTAAAGAGTGCCTTAGCAAAAGTTATGAGGGAGCATCAAAAACTCATAAAGTTTGCTAAGGCACTCTTTTTACTGTATCACAATTTTTAACGTTACTTTACTTAAATCCACGTCTATCGTTCCATAAATTGAATCAACTTTCATAGTAATTACCACGTTTCTTATTACTTTATAAAAACTTTTGTATTATATTTTTTCAGGATTGCCATCTATACAGTAAGCTGTTAAAGCTTCTTCAAGAATTTGCAAAAATTCAGAATCATTATTAAGAAGACCTTTTTGCTTTTATTTTACCTCAAAAAAGGACAAAAGCTGTATTCGCCTATGAATACAGCTCCTCTGATTTGTCCATTACAAAGAAATCGCCTCAGAACGACTATTGTGCAGATTGCCGTCCCTCGGTCACGCTCAAATAATAACCCAATTATTTTCGCAAGTATATTATAACATTTATATTCACTAATGTCAATAAGGGGAAGCATTATTTAGTTACTATTGACAAATATTGCCGCTGATTTTATATTTAAATAAATATTTCACTTATCTATCTTGTCACTGCGCACAATAAGTATATCATTTTGCCTGATACGCATATTTTCATTCGGAACCACTGTAAGCTCTCCTCTGAGAATAACAAGGATACTGATATTGTATTTCTCCGATGACTCTGCCACTGTCATATTATTAAAGTCACTTTGCCTGTCCACAAGAATCTCGCCTATCTCGTTAAGGTCGCTGAAACGCACATCAGAATACTGCTTCTTGGTGTACTGTTCAACGAATCCTGCACTGATGATACCTGTTGGAATAGCCACGACTCCGACTCCGAGAAAAGCGCTGAGGATAGCCATAATTTTGCCTATTACCGTTACAGGATATATATCACCGTAGCCAACTGTGAGCAGAGTTGAAACGCTCCACCATATGCCCGAAAAGGCATTGCGGAATACCTCGGGCTGCGCTTCATGCTCGGCACTGTATATTCCGAGAGAGGACGCAAGCATAAGGACTATGATTATAAATACTGATGATATTATCTGATTTTTCTTCTCAATAAGTACTGTAGTTATTACATGGATAGAGTCATAATGTGCATTTACTCTGAACAGATGCAGTATACGCACTACTCTCAGCATTCTGAAAACTATAAATCCGCTCAGGAAGAAAAACGGCAGGATAGTCAGCAGATCTACTATGCCGTCAAAGGACCTAAGAAACTTCAAACGCGCTTTCACAGGGGTTTTATCGGGATACAGCAGATCAGCAGTCCAGATACGCAGGATATACTCAACGCAGAACACAACAACTGTAACAGACTCCACAGCTCTGAAAATACGTGCATAGCCGGCAAGCTCGTCAAATGTCCCGAGGAAGACTATAGTTATATTCAGAATTATGACAGCAACTATGAAATAATCGAATAAGCGGCTTATAATGTCATTTCTGTTGCCTATCTGTATAATGTCGAAAATACGCTTTTTCATAAGCTTCGTCTTATTCTCACTCAATTCCGCTCAGCTCCCTGTAAAGTTTTCTTGCATAGCCGTCTGTCATGCCGCAGATATAGTCTGTGACAAGCATAAGCCGCAGGTACAGCTTTTCAGTCTCTGTTTTTCCCTGAGAGTTCACCCTGTATGCACGGATATAGTTTTCCGATATGAATCTCATTACACGCTGTTCGATGGCGGAGCTTTCAAATCCGGTATCGTACAGAACTGCTGCCCGTACAAATTTGCTGAGCAGGAATTCGTATATCTCCCCTGCCGCTACCTCAAGCTTATATATCTCCTTTGACCTGAATACGAAACGGTAAGCCATATCTCCGAGAGCGTAAGCAAGGGCATTTCCGTGGGACACCGCTAATATCTCCTTCGGGAATGTGCCCTGCATTATGTCACTGTAATTGCTTGTGAAACCAAATGCGGCACACTTCAGCAGCACTCCCTGAACATATATCATCCAGCGCTGAACAGCATTCTGCTCTGGAGAGGATACTCCATTTTCCAGAGCATGACTGTAATAGCTCTCAAGCTTTTCAACTGCACGGCTGTATTCCTCACGTTCACCGTCGTCTGCGCATCTTTCGGCATAGGTGTTCCTTAGCTCACTGAGCAGCAGCGGATATGTTATAAATCCCTTTTTCACGGCGTCCTCTATGTCCGCAGTCTTGTAAGCGATATCGTCTGCAGCTTCGAGAATAAATGCCAAAGGGTGACGGCAGTCCACAGCTCCTGTAGAGCTTACAATATCCTCAAAAATTTCCTTATCGGCATAATAGTAGCCCATTTTCTTGTCCTTGATATTGCCGCTCTTTTTGTTTATGCCTGTAGATGACACGGGGTACTTTATAATAGTATTCAGCAGCGGATATGTCAGGTTCATGCCGTTTTCGTCAACGAGGAAATGCAGCTTCGTCAGCAGTCTGAGCGCCTGTGCATTGCCCTCGAAGTTGCAGAGATCTCCCATCATCTGAGGAGTCAGGAGCTCGTTCAGTTTTTTACCGTTATATTCCATCTGAGGAAGATTCCTTCTGAACCAGTCACGGACATAGTCCTCACCGAAATGGCCGAAGGGCGGATTTCCGATATCATGGATAAGACCTGCACATTCGAGTACGCTGCATATTTTTTCAATGTCAGCTTCCTCAAGTCCGCTGTCCTCTCTGTATCTGATGATATTGCGGAAGATCATCTGTCCCAGAGACTTTGCGAAGGACGAAACCTCAAGAGAGTGGGTCAGACGGGTACGTACAAAATCTCCCCTGTCAAGAGGAAAGACCTGCGTCTTATCCTGAAGGCGGCGGAATGAAGCACTTCCGATTATCCTGTGATAGTCCTTCTGAAATTCGTTTCTCGGGTCGGCGCTGACAGCAGAGGTGGAATAGCCTCTGCGCCTTTTTTCACATAGTAGTTTTTTCCAGTTCATGTCAAAGCTCCGTTCTGATTGGGATTGGTTTATCTATGGTAATACTGTCTGGTGTGACGATGCAATCGTAGGCAAGTATGTGAACTCCCTCGCACTCTGCAAGTCTGAGTGCATCGCCGAATGCTCTGTGAGTTGCATCATTAGGGCGAAGCTCCATCATCTCTTTCATCTGTACAACAAAGAGTATGTACGCACCGAAGCCTTCTTTACGGGCGCGTATGAGCTCATGGATATGCTTGACCCCTCGCTCTGTGGGCGCATCTGGAAAGCTTGCAATGCCGTTGTTTTCAAGGGTGACGCCCTTTACCTCCAGAAAAGAGATCCTTCCGCCGTCGTCTATACGGAAATCGAAGCGGGAGTCTCCGAAGGTGAATTCACGGCGTATCTCCGCCTTTTCAGAGAACAGCTCTCCTTTTTTCAGCCACTCCTCAACAGCATGATTTGGCACCTGTGAATCCATATTCACAAGAAGCGGCGGCAGACCTTCTCTTACCTTTTCAACAGCTATGAGATCGTATTTAGTCTTTCGGGAGGGATTGCCGGACTTTTCAAGATAAACACGGCAGCCCTCGGTGAGAAGCTCCCTGCATCTTCCTGTATTCTTAACATGTACCGTCTCCTCACTGCCGTCTATAGTCACTCTGGCAATAAATCTGTTGGGACGGCAGATAAACTCTCCCTCTCTTATATTTTTATACTTCATTGTCCTTATCACCTTCAATGACATCCATATAATGAAGCTCGCGGTACTTTTTCGGCGTCATTCCGTTAGTCTTTCTGAAAACGCTTATAAAGGCGCTCTGAGATGAAAAGCCAAGAGCAAGGGATATATCAAGGCAGGAAAAATCCGAGCTTTTCAAAAGATTTTCCGCAGTTGAGATCTTTGCTTTTGTGACAAAGGTCTTAACGCTCATACCTGTCTCCTTTGAAAAAAGCTTTGACAGGTACGAGGGATTCAGTCCCACATATTCAGCAAGCACACCAAGTGTAAGGTCTTCGTGAAGATGCTCATATATATAGTCAATGCATTTCCTGACATGAATGGATATGACATTTTCCTTTTTCACCGTTCTCATGCGCTCTGCAAAATCCAGCTGCATTTCGCCGAAAAGGTCTATGATCTTATCAACATCTTTAAGCTTATCCGCCCTCTGTATGTAAATATCGCTCAGAGTATATGCGGTATCATGGCTCATTCCGCCCTCAACGCACAAACGGCACACTACAGCCACTGCCGTAACAAAATGATAGATGATATTTCTGACAGGATCATCGGAAAGAGTTCCCTTTCCTTCAAAGAAATTCTTTCTTACGACTTCAAAGCGCTTTTTCACGCCCTCAGTATCCCCTGCCTGGATCATTCTGTAAAAGCTCAGCTCACGCTGAAACGGGTTTCGTGTAAAGCCGTCGCTGCGCTGGACATATAGCCTGTAATTCAGGTCACGGTCAGTTTTCATAAGCTCCCTCCCTTGCAAAAATTGCTGTGAGATCTCCATTATTTGCTATAGTTTTATTATATCCTATTTTTGATATAAATGCAACAGATCTGATATAATTTAACGATGGATTGGATTATAATAAGCTCAGAAAAGAACAAAGACAATATATTAAGGGGGCATTGAAATGGCAAAGGCAAACGACCTCACACAGGGAAAAGTCAGCTCGCTTATACTCAAGTTCTATTTTCCGATGCTGCTGACGAATATGCTCCAGCAGATGTATAATATTGCCGATACTGCCATTGTGGGCAAAGGACTCGGCGACAACGCCCTTGCGGCAGTTGGAAATATGTCATCACTCACATTTCTTGTTTTCGGCTTCTCTATGGGGCTTGCCAACGGTTTTTCCGTTATCACCGCCCAGAGCTTCGGCGCTAAGGACTATTCAAAGCTCCGCCGCTCAGTAGCCTCTTCTGCAATGCTTTGCCTTGTAATAGCACTTGTGCTCACAGCCCTGAGTACTGCATTTCTGAGGCCGGTGCTTCACCTGCTCCGCACTGATGCAGCTATCATGCACGACGGACTTGTTTACGGCTACTTCATTTTCGGCGGACTTATCGCTACTATCGCCTACAATCTATGCTCATGTATACTCCGTGCACTCGGCGACAGCAAAACTCCGTTCGTTGCCATCATAATATCAACAATTGTCAATATATTCCTTGATACCTTCTGCATTTTCGTTCTGAAAACAGGCGTTGAGGGCGCAGCGATCGCAACTATATTCTCACAGATCGTATCAGCGCTCATATGCTTCAGAAGGATTCGCAGGATAGACGTCCTCGACATAAAGGCTGAGGATTTCCGCGGCAACGGTGCTCTATACATTGAGCTTTTCAGCAACGGACTACCGATGGCACTGATGAATTCCATAACGGCTGTAGGCTGTATGGTCATCCAGTATTTTGTAAACGGGCTCGGAGTTGCCTATACCACCGCTTATTCTGCCTGCAGCAAATTCATAAACCTCTTTATGCAGCCTTCCTGCACAGCAGGCTTTGCTATGTCGGCATTCACAAGCCAGAACTACGGTGCGCGCAAATTTGAACGTATCCGTGAAGGACTCCATGTATGTCTTGCCATAGCAACTATATCCTATGTTGTGCTCGGTTCTGTAATGGTATTCCTGCCTACCTACCTTGCAAGGGTAATGGTAAGCGGTTCAGAGCCTATTGCAATAGCAAAGACATATCTTCCAATTTGCGGAGTTTTCCTCTTCGCCGTTGATTTCCTTTTCATATTCCGCAACGGCAATCAGGGCTTCGGAAAGCCTCTTATCCCAATGATATCAGGTATTGTCGAAATGGCACTTAGAATAGGTGTTATCGCACTGTTCATACCTGCTATCGGATTCAGTGCAACAGCTTACGCAGAAGCTTCTGCATGGGTAGGTGCACTTATCCTCAATATGTGTGCATTCGAGCACACTCTCCGCAAAAACACAGCTCTCTCTCCTGCAAATCAGGAGAAGCTTTCTTCCGCAGCATGATCCCGGATCGATACGCGATCTGTTCTATACATCACTCCTCACCTCCGCTGTCTGTTTCCCACGCAGACAGCACTTTTTTTGCCAAAAGATCAGCCCTTCGTTTTCACGAAGGGCTGTACATTTTTCTTTCTTTTGTTTAGCGAGCTTCCAAAAGCTGTTCTCTTATTGTTCTGTCTTGACCTCAGTTACTGATTGTGACCATTCATAGATATTTGTTTCGACCTTAGAATGCTCGTAAATACTGTCCGCTCCCTGCTGCATTTTCTCTTCCCTCTCACGTCTGAATTCATCGTAAAGGCCGCCCATAAGGTCGTTCTTGTGTACCTGTATCAGCGTATTCTTTTCTCTTACAATGATATTTATAGTAGGGTCAGACTGGGAAGAATACTCCATTTTGTTCCCGAAGGGGATATAGATTCGCAGCGTCTGCTTCATCAT
>SFMO01000068.1 GCA_004554385.1 Ruminococcus flavefaciens | reverse complement strand
TACAGCGCGATAAGTACGCCGAGCCCATGAACGGGATTCCAAAGGGACTGTGTTCCTTTGGCGGTGTCCAGAGGCAGCGCCTCTGGTCGCTGTTCACAGCTTTCAGAGAACAGCGAAACAATACGAAGGCGCTCCGCAAGAGAGGGCGTCCCTTAACGGGGCGATGCGGTCATCCCCCCCTACAAATATATATTTAGATTTATCTAATCAACCGTATAAAATACAATGCCCCGAAGCATTTTTTAATGCTTCGGGGCAAAACTTCTATATGGTTATCCGACTAAAAAAGGGCGTTTGTTTACAGATCATCTCTGCTGAGCAGCTCTTCAATGCTTACAGGACGGGAATAATAGTATCCCTGCAGGCTGTTTACCTTGAAGTTGAGAAGTATATCTCTCATGCCCGCTGTTTCTATGCCTTCAACGCAGACCTTTGAGCCGTAGTTTACGACCATATCTGCCACAGATCCCACAAGCTGGCGGTCCTGAGGCTTTTCCTCGATCTTCATTACAAGACTTCTGTCTATCTTGATAACATCGAATGGGAGACTCTTTACTATGCCTATAGATGAGAAGCCTGTTCCAAAATCATCAAGAGCTATATTTATTCCCCTTCGGCGGAGATTAACAACTATATTCTTCAGCAGATCCATATCCAGGAGTCTGCACCTTTCGGTTATCTCAAGGCACAGACATTCGGGAGGATAATTCGTTTCCGCGAGAGCTTCAAGCACCATATCCACGAAGTTCGGCTTTTCAAGCTGATTGTAGGAAAGGTTAACGTTTATGATGAAGTCGCGGTATTTCTCTCTGAGCCGTTTTGCTCCCATTAAAGCGGTTTTCAGTATCCACTGACCAAGCTCGAAGAAAAAAGGATCCTTTTCAAGGACAGGAATGAAGCTGTCAGGCGGCACAAGACCGTACTCATCGTTTTTCCACCTGAGCAGTGCCTCTGCACCTATTATCTTTTCGGTCTGAATATCCACTACGGGCTGATACAGCAGGAAAAATCCCTGATAATCCTGCATAATGGAAGTCCTTATAGAGTGGAGCACCTCTGAACGGTGCCTTTTGTCATTATTGACACCGCTTCCGAATTCTACCATATCACCCTGTCGGCGAAGCTTTGACTCGCCGTAGGCATAGTTGAGGCAGGCATATACGGTCTGGGGATCGATGCTGAAGTTGTCAACATTGAGCATACCTGCGTTGAGCTCCAGCATGATTATATTGTCATCGATGGTGAAATCCTCACGGAAATATCTTCGGAATTCCTCGTAGCTTTCCAGGATGGCGTCATGGGCATTTGTAAAGGTTATTACAGCGAATTTTGTTCCGTCAAGACGGTAAACGTTTCCGCTTCTTCCTGCGTGTTCAAAGAGCAGCCTTCCGAACTTTTGGAGGACGACATTTCCAAAGTGATAGCCATATACCTCGTTTATCTCGGAGAACCTGCCTATGCCGACAATAATGACCTTGAAGGCTCTGTTTTTGAGTATTGAAGCCTCGATGTCCTCAAAGAAGCCGTACTGATTCCGCAGGCCCGTGAGAGTATCGATATTTCCCTGTACGCTGTGATTGCGGATAGTTCCGCAGAAAAATTCGGGAATTCCCTTTTTGTTGTGTATGACAACTCCGCGGCAGGTGCATACGTCGTATTCGCCGTTGAGCTTACGTGCTCTGTACTGCATATCGTGAGAATTTGAGCTGCCTGCGAATATCTCTTCGATGCCTGCGTGATAGGTCTCAACATCATCGGGGTGGATATGAGTTTCCCATATACTGCCTGCGTTTATCATATACTCCGACGGCAGACCGAATATATCCACAGCCTTTTTTGACCAGCGTGAGTAGTCGTAACGCATATCGCAGATGTACACGTATGTACCCTCGGCGAAGATAGAGAATGCGTTGAACAGCGTGTCGAGCTGTTCCTTTCTGCTGACGGGAATGGATATGTCATTGCATATGTCGATGGCAGGTTTTTGTGTATCTCCGTTCTTAAGAGCCTTTTTGTCGGCAAACATGAGATTTTCAGCTCGCTCAAGGACAGAACGGAAGCTCTTGTCTTCGCCTGCGCTGAACACTGCCATACCTACGGCAAATACGGGACCGTCCTGACTTGTCAGGTTTTCTGTGACGTGCTCGTGGAGGTCCTCGAACAGAGCTAACCTGTTCTCATAGTCTATTCCTCTGAGGAATACGGCAAACCTGTCGCCGCCGATCCTGAAAACCGGGCTGTGAGTGAAGATATTGCATATCAGCTTGCAGGCAGCGATGATATATTCGTCGCCTGTGGTATGTGCGAATCTGTCGTTTATAAGTCCCAGGTCGTTCAGGTCGCATATAATGACCGCAAAGGGCAGATAATCAAGTCCCTTTTCGATATTTGACTGCACCGTGTCGGCAAGCTCGTTAAAGGCAGTCTTGTTTTTTATGCCTGTGAGCTCATCGCGCCGGGTAACTTCGTTGGCAAGGCTTAGAACGTCCGTAAGAGCGTTCTGACGGTTTATTTCATCGTCTATATCCTCAACGCCGACAATAAGGTGAGCTCCGTCCCTTGCCCATGAAACTGTGGCACGGGTGAACTTTGGCTTGTTGTCGATGAGGAGGCTGTAATCAAAGCTGAACTGTTTTTTCACTTCAAGGGCTGAAATGATATTTTCCTTCTTAAGCCTGAAACGAACTCTTTCGAGATCCTTTGGAACTACTATCTTTTCCGCATTGATCTGGGCGTCGGTGAAGAAATTCTTTCCGTCTTCTTTTATTTCCTTTTGACCATAGATCTTAGCGGAGGTAAATCGGGTATAATTGCCGCTTTCCGCACTTATATAGTAAATGATGTCATAGCTCAGAGCCAGACTTTCGGCGATATTATCAAAAATACCCTGTTTATCCGTCATGCATATCCCCCCTTTGGGCATAAGTTGCTAATTCTATTATAACATTATTGCTCTATTTTGTCAATGAATTATAAAAAATATGTGCAACTTGACATACAATAAGTTAAAATATCCGCAGTACCTGACAAATTGCCTGATACTGCGGATAAAGTCGCTTTATGCTAAGCTGTTATTCAGTTGCCTGGAATACGCCTCTTACGAAGCAGTACAGATGAGAGTGTATGGAGTCATCGCCGTGGTGACCGTTCTGAACGACGTGCCATACGTGAGGAACACCGTTCTTGTTGAAGTTATTGTGGTAGCCCTCGGGAGTTGTCAGTCCTACGACGTCGTCCTGAGTACCGCCTGTTATCATCAGGAGATATGGCTGTTCTGCAGGATCGTTCCACTTGAACGCGCCCGAGCCTCCCGGAGCAGGACATATAGCACCTACATATCCGAACTTGCTTCCGTACTTCATGCCTATCATAAGGGATTCCATGCCGCCCATCGAGAAGCCTGTCACAGCGGTATTGTCACGGCCTGTTGCAACGCTGTATTTCTCCTCGATATGGGGCATAAGGCTGTCGACGATGTCATCGACAAAGTTATTGTAGCCCTGTACAGAGCCTGCGTCTGCGAAGCCTGTAGCGTCGTTCATGGTTGGGCTTGTAAAGATGAACGGGCAAACTACTATCATGTCCTTTGCCTCGCCTGAAGCAATGGCGTTGCCGACTATCTGACGGGTGTACATAACGCCGTTGCCTCTTGTTATCATACGGTCCTCGTTCTCAAAGAAGCCGTGGAGCACATAGAGCACCGGGTACTGCTTGCTCTCGTCGTAATCAGCAGGGAGAAGTATATTGTAGGGCTTGTTTTTGCCTGCCTTCTTGGAGAAGTAGGTCTCTTTCCTGATAGTGCCGTACTTTACGCCGCCCTTTTCCTGATGAGAGCTGGAGGGTTCGTTGTTGACGAGCTCATTCTGTATCTTTTCGGTGAGCTCCTCACAGGTGTATTTCTGCTGTCCGGGAACTACAACAGGCTCAACGACAGGGAATTCTTCTATTTTGCCTGCTACGAACTGCATGATGAGGACTGCGTCTGCAAGCTCGTAAACACCGTTGCTGTCAGCGTCTGCAGCCTTAAGAGTCTTTTTGTCGGTAAACTCCTCGATAAGTCCTTTTCTTGCGAGGACTATGTCAAAGCAGTCTATCCTTCCGTCGTAATTGATGTCTCCCTTATTCATCTTTACGGGAGCAGGTGGTTCATCGAAGGTCGTTCCGCTCGGAGCCGCTGCAACTTCGTCAACGTAGAAGCTGCACTTGCTGTCTTCTGTCTCTATATACAGCTGAATGTCTGAAGCTCCGTCGGGGATGGTAAAGCTGCTGTTTTCAAGGTGTGCCCACTCGCCTTTTTTTGCAGAGATCTCAGCTATCTTAGGGTACTTTGCCGTGCCGCCGTCACTGTACTGAAGAGTCAGATAAAAGTTGACGGAGTCCTCGGCGTCGGTCATTACGTATGCGCTGAAGGCATAGTCCTGACCTGCCCTGAAGTCTGAGCCGAGACCGACTGTAGCGCCGTTCCATGAGCTTTCACGTCCGCTGGTGTACAGGGAATATTCACCTGAACGTGAGATGCCCGAAACAGTTTTTACTGAGGCAGAACCTCTGCCGCTCCATTTTTCAGTTCCTTCTTCGAAGGTGCTGTGGAGCAGGTAATCGGTTTCGGCTGCTGAGAGGGGCATGGCACTCGCGGATGAAAGGGCGAGCATGGCTGCCATGATCGTGGGTATGGATTTTTTCATATACATTCCTCCTTCAAAAAAATCTTATGTATATTTTCTACCATAATTTTCGACACTTGTCAACTCAAATCTTGCGGAGTTCACTAATTATGAACTAAAAATTAAAAAGCTGTTAAGGATAAAATCCACCAAAGGTGAAAAAAGACCTTTCGTTTGCACGAAAGGTCATATTTTTTAGTTGATATCTATTATTACGTATTCTGATTTGGTGCCTGTCTTGAAAAGTATTTCCCAGTCGGAAATTCCCGAGGTCACTATAAAGTCTGTATTGTCACGCTTCTCATAGCCGTATGTTCTGTCGTTGATATTGAACCATTCACCAACGTATGTAACAGGGAAGAGCTGACCGCCGTGTGTGTGTCCCGAGACTACAAGGTCTGCTTTGGCGGCTGCCTCATTGGCATAGTCGTTGGGCTGGTGGTCAAGGACTATGATGTAGCTGTCAGATGGGATATCTTTCATAAGCTCTGACATCTCCGCGCGTCCGCTGTCGCTCTTGTCCCGTCTGCCCAGTATGGTGAGATTATCAAAGGTCTCATGTTCGTCCTCAAGGATATGTACGCCGTTCTTTTTCAGCTCAGATGCAAGGTCATCTGCCGAGAATCCGCGGTGCTCGTCGCCGTAGTAGCCCTTGTCATGGTTGCCGTAGCAGTACCAGACGCCGTATTTCGGCTTCATATTTCCCATAGCCTCGCAGGCTCTGACCATGTCCTCACGGTTTGAACTGTCATCTACGAAATCTCCGGGAAGGAGCACTATGTCGGGAGACTGCTCCATAATGCGCTCCATCTGTGCTGCGAAGCCCTCTCCGTCAAAGGTCGTGCCGAGATGTGAGTCCGCAAACATGGCTATCCTGAGTTTTCCGATATTTTTGTCGGTGGTGAGATGATAGTCCTTCTGCCAGATGTGGAAGCACAGGTAATACCCTGTACAGAGGTATATCACTGAGGTGGCTATGGACAGCCAGCCTGCCCAGTTACAGGCGAATTCCTTCTTCCGCACCGCCCTGATGATGCGGAAGATGAGTCCGTATATGAGAAAGAACATCAGGCTGCTCAGCAGTATGATTATGGCATTCACCACTGAGGTCAGCAGCACCAGTGCTGCGAATATTATTGTTATTATGCCGAATGAGATAAGTCCCTTCAGCCATTTTTTGTCACCCGAAAGCTTTTTTATCAAGCCGAAACGTCCCACTGCAACTGTCAGATATACCGTTCCTGCTGCAAATGCTGCAAGAACTGCAACTAAGATGATCAGCCACATCGTCATAGTTTTTTTCCTCCTTGTTTCACTATACAATTATTATACTTGAAAATATACACGGTGTCAATTGCATAAATGTGAACACAGGTGCATTTATTTGTGAATTTAGCCCAAAACCCTTGACTGCTGTTGGCAAATCATGTATAATAAGTGTAGAATATTGGCTTAGATAAAGGGAGGGCTATCCAATGAACAAACAATCAAAAAAACTAATGGCAGGCATTATGGCTATTGCAATGACCGCCGCATCAGTATCCGCTTCGATCGCCCCGTTACAGGCTTCTGCTGTACAGGTCCTCGGCGAGACTGACTTTGAAGAAAAGCTGCTGCCGTGGCAGATAGTAGAGCAGAGCCCTGCAAAACAGACCTTTGATATCAAGGACGGAACGGCGCATATTTCCGTACTTGTGCCCGAGGGCGGTGATAAGGAAAAATGGGATCTTGCATTCAGACACAGATACCTTAATTTCAAGGCAGGTCATGAATACAAGGTCAGCTTTAAGGTCAAAGCCAAAAGACATGGTATGGAGCTTTGCTCATATATCGGAAATATGTCTGCAAATGAGGAGTATTTTGAGCTGGACGGACGCAGCATTGAGGACGAAAAAGCCGGAATGCACATGGGACCTGATATGGGCGGTCAATGGCCGGGGGCTCCTGTCAAGCTCACCACGGAATGGCAGACCTTTGAGGGCATATTCAAGCCGACTAAGGACCTTGAGGGCTGTCAGTGGACTTTCCAGTATGCAAAGGGCACAAAGTATGCAGGCAACGCTAAGGAGGGCGATGAGATATGGTTCGATGATATGTCCATAGACTGTCTGACCTGCGGCGATGAGGCTCAGGGGGGCGGCTGCGGCTGGCCTTTAGAAGATAACCTGGGCATTATCCATCCTGAAAACAATGTGCGAGTAAATCAGCTGGGATATTTCCCGAATGCCGACAAGAAGGCTACATACGCTACTGATGTGGAAAAGCCTGCTATGGAGTTCAGGGTGGTCGATAAGGACGGCGAGCCTGTGTTCAAGGGTACTACCGTGCCTGCGGGATTTGATGAAGCAGCAGGTGAGTACTGCCAGATAATCGACTTCTCGGAAGTGAAAACTCCCGGTACATATGCTGTTATTGTTGAAGATAAAGACGTGGGAAGGAGAAATGTCAGCCATGAGTTCAGAATTGGCGATGATATTTACGACGGTGTGCTTACAAATGCACTGAATTATTACTATCAGAAGCGTTCGGGTATCGATATTGAGCCTGAGGATATAACCTCAGGGGACAAGAATACACTCATGCATAAGGGACATGATAATTCCGATATAGCCTACGTTCAGCCGAGGTGGTATAACGATTATATCATCAGGTCTGCTTACTTGAATGATGTTAATAAAAAGGTTCCTCTTGACGTTTCAGGAGGCTGGTATGACGCCGATAATTACAGAAAGAGCATTTCAAGCGGCGGAACTGCGCTCTGGATGCTCCAGAATATGTATGAGATGTCGAAAAAGCGTGGTTCTGACAGCAAATGGGCAGACGGCAGGACCATGTCGATACCTGCCGCTTATAAGCTGTCGGGCGGAAATAAGATAAGCTGTGCAAATACTCCAGATATCCTCGATGAGGCGAGATATGAGCTGGAATTCATGTTCAGAATGATCGTCGATCCCGAAAAGGACGAATTGTTCGGCGAGGAATATGCAGGCCTTGTTTACGATCAGGTAAGAGAGGTTTGCTATAATCCGTATATTAATTATGATTATATCTCCTATGAGAAGCCGCCCCGTATCATAAATCCCCCTTCATACAGAGCTACATACAGTATGATAGCCTGTGCGGCTCAGGCTGCACGTCTGTGGGAGGGCATAGACGATGATTTCGCTAAGGAATGCCTTGACCATGCAAAAAGGTCATGGGAGGCTATTTCAAATTACAGGGCTGAGCATACGGAGAAAAAAGACGAAACCAGCTATGATCAGCGGTATGGTTCATATGTGTCATACCACGATGTCGATTCTCACAACGGTGACATTGATGACGATGCTTACTGGGCAGCCTGTGAGCTTTTTGCAACTACAGGCGATGACGCTTACTATAACTACCTGAAGAAGTATACGGGCGTAATAGGCGGCAGCAAAGATAATCAGTGCTGGGCTTTCGGAGTTCCGAATTATCTTCCTAAGGAAGAGTCATATGGCTTGTTCTCTTCCTTTGACAGAAGCAATAAGATCGGGTGCGGAACGCTTTCGCTTTATCTCAGCGGCAAGACTTCGGAAGCTGACAGGAAGGAAATAGAATACAGTCTGAAGCTTACTGCGGATAAGTACCTTGATTTTGAAAATGACACCAAGAACGGTGCTATGGGTGTGCCCTACAAGTCTGTTCAGTGGCTTGATCTGTACACATATCCAAGTGATATTTACACAAAAGGCTACGATATCGGCTCAAACAGCACGGTTAACACCAATGCTATGATAATGGCTTATGCCTACGACGCAACAGGTGACAAGAAATACCTTGACGGCGCTTTGCAGGCTATGGACTATATCTTCGGCAGAAACGCACTGGGCTTCTCGTATGTAACAGGCTATGGCTCATATCACGTAAACAATCCTGTGGACGAATACTGGTGCAATGAGATCGACAAGACCATGCCGAAGGCTCCAGACGGAATCATGGCAGGCGGTCCGTACTCATGGGTGCCTGACTACTATGTCCGCTCTCTGGGACTTGATCCTGACAAGACACCTCCTCAGAAATGCTATGCGGATTCTGTTGAGGCATGGTCGGTAAATTCTCATGCTCTTGACTGGCAGGCAGGCTTTGCGTGGAATATTTCCTTCTTCAATGACGCATTTGACAGAAAACCGATCATCACTACTACGACATCAGGTACAACTACGACAACGACAACTACAACAACTACGACAACGGCTGCTACAACAACTACTTTCACCTTCCGCAAGCCTGAGAAAAGCGGTGATGCCAACTGCGACGGCAGTATCGACATGAGCGATGTGGTGCTCATAATGCAGGCTATGTCTAATCCGAACAAGTATGGCTTCGGAGGTACTGACAAGAATGCTCTGACAGAGCTGGGCTGGGCTAATGCAGACGTTTATCAGTACGGCAGCGGCCTTACTACTCAGGACGCACTGTGTATTCAGGAGTTCCTTCTCGGTAAAATAAAGGAATTCAACATTTTCTAATGACGAAATATTGGGTAAAATTGCCGTGAAATTCTTCTGTAGATCCGACAGAATATTTCCTATCGTGCAAAAGATGCAACTTTTTTGCGTGTGATATGAGCATAATATCATCATTTTGTCCACCTTAGTGATATTTTTTGAGTTTACAGAAGATAAATTTCATGGTAAAATATACAAAGTATAAAACATTAGTTGCAGAAAAGCGATTTCTGCATACAGGGGGTTATTAAAATGAATATCTCGAAAAAGCTCAAGACTGCTATCTCTGCAGTCGTAGCGGGAGCAATGCTGGTAAGTACGGCATCTGTATTCCCGACAGCACCGTTTGAGGCAGACGCTGCAAGCGCGTGCACCATCAACACAAACAAGCAGTACCAGACTATCCGCGGCTTCGGCGGCATGAACCACCCCGAGTGGCAGAGCTATAACGCTCAGAACGGTGCTCCCGGAGACATGACAGCTGCTCAGGTACAGACAGCTTTCGGAAACGGCGATAACGAGCTTGGTCTCACTATCCTCCGTATCTTTGTCAGCGATGACAAGAACGCATGGAAGAACGCTATCCCCACAGCTCAGAGAGCTCAGAAGCTTGGCGCTACAGTATTCGCAACTCCGTGGAATCCGCCTGCTTCTATCAGACAGAACGGTTCGGGCGGCCCTACAGGCGGTCAGTACGTTCTCAAAAACGGCGCTGAGGCTCAGTACGCTCAGCACCTCAATGACTTTATCAAGTACTGTAACGGACAGGGCGTTAAGCTTAACTCCATCTCAGTTCAGAACGAGCCTGACTACTCAGGTGAGTGGACATACTGGTCTCCTGACCGCTGTGCAAACTTCCTTGCTAACTACGGTAAGGCTGTTACATCAGGTACAACAACAAAGATGATGTCTCCTGAGACATTCCAGTACGGAAAGAGCTACTACAATGCTATCCTCAATAACTCAAAGGCTATGGCAAACTGCGATATGTTCGGTACTCACTTCTACGGAACACAGCGCAGCCAGATGGACTTCCCTGCACTTGAACAGTGCGGCAAGGAGATCTGGATGACTGAGGTTTATGTTCCTAACAGCGACGCTAACTCCGCAGATAGATGGCCTGAGGGTGTAAAGGTTGCAGAGAATATCCACAACGCTCTCGTTGTTGGTAATATGAACGCTTATGTATGGTGGTACATCCGCCGTCAGTACAGCCCTATGTGGGATTCAGGAAAGATCTCAAAGAGAGGCTACGCTATGGCTCAGTTCTCCAAGTGGGTACGCCCCGGCGATGTCCGTATCGACGCTACAGAGCAGCCTGACAGCAATATCCTCGTATCTGCATACAAGCACAGCGATACACAGGCAACCGTTGTTGCTATCAATAAGGGCAGCAATGCTCCTGTTCAGCAGTTCAACTTCAGCGGAAGAACTATCACTAATGTAACCCGCTACAGAACATCTGCAAACGAGAACATTACAAAGACTTCAAGCCCTGATTTCAGCGGCTCATCATTCAGCGCTCAGCTTCCCGCAAACAGCGTTTCTACATTCGTTGTTAACCTCGTCAGCGACGGAAAGGGCTTCCAGGGCGGCGGAGATCCTACTCCTCCGGAGCCGATCAAGCCGGACTCAAATGGTTACTACTATCACGATACATTTGAAGACGGTACTGATGACTGGGAGGCTCGCGGTTCTTCAACTCTTACAATGAGCGGAAGAATTCCTTACAAGGGCACAAATGCTCTCCTTATCCAGGACAGAGCTTCTGCATGGAACGGCGTTCAGAAGAGCCTTGATTCACTGACCTTCCAGGCAGGTCAGGAGTACAGCTTCAGCGTTGCAGCTTCCGGCTCTGGCAAGATCATGCTCTCACTTGAATATTCTCAGGACGGTGAGACAAAGTACGATCATATTGCTGAGGCAGAGGGCGTTGGTGAGCAGTATGTTCACCTTGCAAATACAAACTATAAGATCCCTTCAGGCGCTTCAAATCTCAAGCTTTATGTTGAGACAGAAGAGGGAACTGATAACTTCTACATCGATGAAGCTATCGTTGCCAAGGCAGGTACAAAGATCGATGGTCCTGTTGTGACAACAACTACTACCACGACAACCACAACTACAACCACTACCACTACTACCACTACCACCACAACAACTACTACATCAACTACAACAACCACAACTACTACTTCAACAACAACTCCTACAACTACAACAACGACCACAACTACAACTGCACCTGTAACAACCACAACTACTACAGTTCCTACAGCTGTAACTCCCGGTGATGCTAACTGCGATAATGTAGTTGATATGTCAGATATAGTTCTCATCATGCAGGCTCTCGCAAATCCGAATAAATACGGTAAGGGCGGATCTGACCAGAGCGCTATCACCGATCAGGGACTTGCAAATGCTGATGTTGATAAGGACGTTGTGGGACTTACCACAAATGACGCTCTGAAGATACAGCAGTTCCTCTTAGGAATCGTAACTTCTCTGAAATGATAATAAAAGCTCCGACTTCAATGAACTGACCCCAAAAAGTTAGACAAAGATTTAAAAGAAAATTTATGCAAAGCGACAAAGCG
>SFMO01000067.1 GCA_004554385.1 Ruminococcus flavefaciens | reverse complement strand
TTCAACAACCTTGATCTTGAATTCAGGTGTATATCTCTTGTTTGGTTTTCCTTTTGGCATAAAAATGTCCCCTTTCGTTAGACTTCATTTTGGTATATTTCTATTATACCACATTGTCTAACAAAAGGGGAGCATTTCAGAGCTTTTGGTTTACTCATTTTCTTCGCCTTTCGGGGAATAATGTATAATAGCGTTCCTTGTCGATGTACATTCGTTCATCGGCTGTGCGCATTGCCTTGCGTATATCGCCCTCGCCGCTGTCGAAATAGAAGCCCAGTGCGAAGCTGATATTAGCTGGATCCTCAGAATCTGCCCGAAGCTTTTCCACACGCTGCTGCAGATCCTCTTCCGATGCCTCGCAGTCGATTATCATAAATTCATCGCCGCCTGCGCGGTAGATCTCTCCGTCGTAGAACACGTCCGTAAGTATAGCAGCGGCATCTTTTAGAAGCTTGTCTCCGGCGCCGTGGCCTTCTTTGTCGTTCTTCTGTTTGAGACCGTTGAGGTCCGCAAAGATAACGCCGAAGGTGTCGGGCTTTTTGTCGCTGCTTCTGATGAACCAGTCGACGCGGTTGTTCATGGCGTTACGGTTGTTTACTCCTGTGAGCATATCTACAGTCCCCATTATCCTGAGCTTGTCCACAAGCTGATAATTGGCTATTTCTGAGGCGATGAGATGAGTGGTGAGCTCGAGGACCTCTTTGATATTCATGGCGTTTTCGGTATCGAAATTGACAGCCCATATATATCCAAGCACCTCGTCGTTATACTCCAGAGGGAACAGTACGAGGCTGTCGACCTCTGCTTTCATCAGTGATTCATGCCAGAGGGGATTTCGGGCTTTCAGCACATCCATATCGCTGCTGTTTTTGATTATCAGGCAGGTGCTTCCTGCGATGGTAGCGGGCCATGTCTCAACAACATCAAAGAAATCGCCGTAATCCCGTTCCATGTGTGTTTCCATGGGAACTATTTGCAGACCGGGGGCGACGACCTGAGTAAGGACGGAGCATTTCTTTGCCTTGAAGTCTGTGAGAAATACACAGCAGCGGTCAGCGGCACAGATCTCACGTATATCTGAAATGACCTCATCCATGGTGTTGCGGAAATCTTTAGTGCCCTTGAGCTTCAGACTTGTCTGCAAAACGGCAGCTGAGATGTCTGCGGAGAGATTTGTCATACGCTGATCGTTTTTTTCAATGGTGATCTCCTGAGTGTAGGTGCAGTATCCGATATTCGGGTCATCGGATGCAAGAGGGAGCATATACATATCTATCCAGAAGCTGTATCTGTCGGGATGGATATAGGTATGATACGGCTTTTTCTGAATAGCGCACTGATAGCAGGCGGTCTCAAAATTAAGATCCTTTGGGATATATTTTTCGTATGGTGAATTTGGAATGAACTTGTTATGCAGCATCTGTGCAGAAGCAACATTCTCAGGATTTTCAATAGAGTCTATGTAAGCTTTGTTGCCTGCAACAAGGCGGATATTGCCATAGCTGTCGTCAGAGAATTTTTCTACAGAGATAATACAAGTCATAGGTTCAATGTTGTTAACAAATTCCTGAAAATCCATAATATCTCCTTCCGGCCGAAAGCGGCAGTTTTCTTCTTATTTAATATTATAGCACATAAATTTTGATATGTCCAGTAAATATTATGTTAATTGTGCAAAAGAGCTCCCTGAGTTAAGGGAGCTCTTAGTTTATTATTTTCTTTTGCGCTCAGGGAACTTCTTGTAATATCGTTCCTTGTCGGCATACATTCTCTCGTCGGCGGTTCGCATAGCAAACCGTATATCGCCGCCCTCTGATTCGTAATAGCCGCCCACGGCAAAGCTTATATTTTCGGGGGATTCTGAGTCCAGCCGGATCTTCTCCATGCGCTTTTCAATTTCTTCCTCAGGGACATTTTCGGCGATTATCATAAACTCGTCGCCGCCTGCACGGTAAATATTGCTGTCATAGAACAGCTGTCTGAGGACTTCAGCCGCTCCCTTCAGAAGCTTGTCGCCTGCGCTGTGTCCGCCGGTGTCATTTGCCTGCTTCAGGCCGTTGAGGTCAGCAAAGACTATGCCGTATTTCCTGGGAAGAGCCATTTTTCCTGAGGTATAGCGGTCGACGCGGTTGTTCATGGCGTTACGGTTATATACTCCTGTGAGCAGGTCCACTGAGCTCATTATCTCAAGCCTGTTGAGAAGCTGATAGTTGGCGATAGCGTAAGCTATGAAGTATGTGGTGAGCTCAAGAGTTTCTCTTATCTTGAGGGAATTGTCAACATCAAAATCAGTTACCCAGATATAACCCTTTGTGTCCCCATTGTATACGAGAGGGAACAATACAAGGGTCCTGACGTCAAATCCTTTGAGAGATTCGTACCACAGCTGATTTCGTGATCTCAGCACCTCCATGTCCTGCTGATTCTTTATCATAAGGAAGTCGCTTCCGTCAATGGTAGCAGGCCATGTTTTAACGATCTCAAAGAAAGAATCGTCAAGGAGGTTCTCGATAGGACCCATTTCGCCCTCTTTAATGTGGCTGTCGCTGAGAAGTCGGCAGGTTTCAGCCTCAAAATCCGTCAGCAGCAGACAGCAGCGGTTAGCCTTGCAGAGGTCACGAATGTCCAATACTACCTCGTCAATGGACTTCTTGAAGTCTGTAGCGCCGTAAAGCTTTATACAGCTCTGCAAAACAGCGGAGGCTGTTTCAAGGGAGATATTTGACATAAGCTCGCTGTCGGCATTGACAGTAACGGTATATGTGTATGAGCAGTAGCCCATGTTTTCATCGTCGCTCTGAAGAGGCATAAAGAACAGATTGAACCATATGTCAAACCGTCCCGGGTGCACATATGTATGGAGAACTTCCTTCTTGACAGCCGAGCGGTAGCAGAAATCCTCGAAATTAAGGTCGTGTGGGAAGTACTTGGTATAAAGAGAATTCGGTACAAATACTTTTTCCTTTGCAACGTCGGAATTAGCGTCGGGGTTGTTTTCTATTGATTCGATATATGCTTTATTTCCGTCTAAAATGCGAATATCTCCGTAGCCGCCGTCGGGCTTTTTTTCTACGGACATAATGCATGTAACGGAATCACAGCTGTCAAGATATTGTTTGAAATCCATAATATCACCTTCCTGTACACAGAATTATATTCTGTCCCTTATTTGATATTATAACACATATTTTATTGAAAGTAAAGTGAATTTTATGTGAATAATCAACATTTTGTGGAAAGCGTGTTTAAAACATGGAAATGCAGCAGTTTATTCAATTACTTTTCGGCCTGTATCCTTGAAAAGCTTCATCATTTCATTGGTAAGGCTGTGATCGAATGGCTGGAGCTCTATTTCGTCACCGCTGAGCCATTCAGCATATTTAAGCTCATTTTCGTCCATATGTATGCCGGCGTCACCATCAGCCTCACAGAAGAAGCCTGCCAGAATATTTGAGGCTATGCCCCACGGCTGCGACTTGTAATAGCGGATATTCTTTACCTTTACGCCTGTTTCCTCCATGACCTCACGGGCAACAGTCGCTTCAAAAGATTCGCCGATCTCTGTAAATCCTGCCACAAGGGCATTGTGGGCAAAGCCTGTTCTGTAGCGTGTTATGAGCAGCTTATCGCCGTTTACGACACCGACTATCACCGCAGGATCGATCCTCGGATAGACTTTTTTTCCGCACAGTGGACAGATCATGGCTCTCTCTTTGGCGTCGTGGATATTTTCCTTGCCGCAGTGTCCGCAGAATCGGCTGCTTATGTACCATTCTGCAAGGTGCTGAGCCGTAAATGCTGCGAAAAGATATTTTCTGGGTGCAGGATCTGTGCTGCGGATCTGTCTTATGCCGGCGAATGTGTACTTGTCGGGAAGTGCAGGGCAGCTTTCTTCATCGGCTGTCAGCAGAAAGAATCCCTCTCCGTCAAGCTCGAAGAGATAGATCAGTCTTTCCCTGTATTTTTCAGGGATTTCATCCGCCTTCGGGAAAGCTAAAACGTTGTTTTCAACGGAACAAGCCGCCTCGCCTGACCTGTAAACGATTACGCAGTCAGAAGCTGCAGGCTTTCTGCACAGTGAAAATTCGTTCCTGAATATGTTTTTTTCTATATCCTGTATCATAGTGTACCTCTTTTAAGTTTGTTTTTTAATATTTTAACACATAATGTTCAGAAAATCAATGCGCAGACAGCTTTTACTCATTCAATTCAACATTGAGCATTGTTAAATATATACTTTAATCCAAAAAGAATTTTCATTTTTTCTGTGCAAAACTTCAAAATAGTATTGAACTTTCTTTTGTTTTATGATATAATATATGTAATATAGGGGAATCCATACAGAAAATGGAGAGATTGGTATGACAAATGAAAGAGTTTTTGAATTTTACAAACTGTTTGAAGAACTTATATCATCAATGACATCAGATGATTATGATGAAGAAAAGATAATCGCCAATGTTTCGAGGCTGGCTGTTTTTTTCGGACTCAGCAAAGCGACTTCAGAGTTCTACCGCACTGTTACTGATGAGAAGTTAGGCAACGGTACTATCAAGGTAGGATATGACAGCGGAGAAAACGGAGAAGTGTATCGCTGCGAAAGAGTTATTGCCAAATCAATGGTCGTCATAAAATGCGTAGCATACAGATCACCTGATATGGGGCGTCTTGAAGAGGATGAAGAGGAAAAGCTAAGGCTTGCTATGAGGGCAATCCTCAGCTTTATCAGCCGCCACAGACTTGAGGGCGTCGTTGAAAAGCTTATCTTCTTTGACACCTTTGGATACCCGAATATACAGTCTTTCCTGCGTTATATTGAAATGCTCACCAACAGAAATTCTCTTGGCGGCAATGTTGCCATACATTTCAATCTTCGCCATCTGACTCTTATCAACCGCGATATAGGCAGAAGTGCGGGAGATGTAGCTATACATAACTATTTCAACATGATAAAGGATGTCATCGGAGAGAAGGGCATTATATGCAGAGTCGGCGGAGATAATTTCGTTGCTGTTTTTGATGATTCACTTCTTGAAGATGTACTGAGTATCCTGAGGGGAGCTCCTGTGGTATATGAGCCCAATACGGGCAAACGTATCATGCTTTCGGCAAGCACGGGTGTTTTCAGGATACCTAAGGATTATACCTATGAGGCACCTGGTGACATCATGGACAGGATACTCTCCTCGTCTCAGGCTGCAAAGCTTGGCGGCAAGGACAGCGTTGTGTTCTTTGATGAGAAAATGGAGATCGGCAAGGAGAAGCGCATGCATATCCAGAAGCTTTTCCCGATAGCTCTCGAAAAGAAGGAATTCAAGGTATTCTATCAGCCTAAGATAGACATCAAGACAGGAAAGCTTGTGGGCGCAGAGGCACTTTGCCGCTGGATAAGAGACGGTAAGATCGTTCCGCCTATGGAGTTTATTCCCATACTTGAACAGAATACGGACATATGCCAGCTTGACTTCTATATGCTTGAAAGTGTATGCAGTGATATAAGGCGATGGCTCGATGAAAAGAGCAATGTTGTGCGTATCTCTGTAAACTTCTCACGTAAGCACATGATGGATGTTGACCTGCTTGAGCATATCATAAAGATAGTCGATAAGTATAATGTTCCCCATGAGTATATCGAAATAGAGCTTACAGAAACCACCACAGATGTGGAGTTCCGTGATCTCAAGCGTGTTGTAAGCGGGCTTCAGCAGCAGGGTATATTTACCTCTGTTGATGATTTTGGTATGGGCTATTCATCACTTAATCTCCTGCGAGAGATACCGTGGAACGTACTCAAGGTGGACAAGAGCTTCCTTCCTGTTGACGACGACAACAGCACCAGCAGCCGCGCAGTCATGTTCAAATATGTTGTGGCTATGGCGAAGGATCTTGGTTTGGAGTGTATTGCCGAGGGTGTTGAAACGCAGAGACAGGTGAAGGTGCTCAGGGAAAACCAGTGCCTTTACGCTCAGGGCTTCCTGTTTGACAGACCTCTGCCGCTTACGGATTTCGAGGAACGTCTGAGGACGAATCATTACGATGTAGATGAACAATAGTATAAAAAGCGGAGCTTTTGCTCCGCTTTTTGCTTTATATTCAGTGCTGAGGTCACTGCGGCTTTGGGCAGACCACTGTGACCTTCATATATCCGTCGGCTATTTCTGCGAAGATGTCTCCGCCCATTCCGCACATAAGCTGACGGCAGATGTACAGTCCGAGACCGCTGCCCTTCTGAGAGCCTGCATTAGAGCCTCTCCAGAAGCTGTCAAAGATATGGTTGAGCTCTGACTCGGAAAGGGTGCAGCCGCTGTTTGAAACTGTTATAAGACGGCAGTTCTCCTCGTCGGAGAAATCTATGGATATGCTTCCGCCGTCACCGTATTTAATGGCGTTTTCGATGATGTTCTGAAGCACCTCTTCAAGGCGGTCGGGGTCTCCCGAAATAAGGCAGCTGCTGTATCCGGCGATGTGGAAATCCGTTTTCAGCACTTCAAGCTTGTCTTTATAGTAGCTGTTTATATTGTCGATGACTTCAGACAGGTAGAATTCTGTATTGCTGAACTCGAATGTGAGGACATCGCTGTTGAGTTCTCCGATCATTTCCGAAACATAGCCCTCTATCTCGTCAGCTCTGGTGTTTATGTTTTCGGCAGCTTCCCGCTGTTTTTCGCCATCGGGGTAAAGCCCCTTTGCCAGTGCCTTTGAGTAAAGCTTGATCGCCGACAGTGGAGTCTTTATATCATGGGAAAGGGAAAGCAGCAGAGTCTTCTCCTTTTTGACGCGGTCAAGGTCACGCTGCTTTGACAGCTCAAGCTCCTGACGGAGCATATCAAGTCCCCATGTGAGCTTTCCGAAATACCTGCCCTTGTGCTCCTTTACCGGAACTGTCAGTGTGCCCTTTGCCAGCTCATACGGGAGCTCGCTGACCTTTGAAAAGGGCTTGACTATATTGCGGCGTATATACAGAAGCACAGCCAGCGTGAAAATGCATAATCCTCCCATGCCGATATTGACTGCAATGGGGAGAGCTGAGCTGGTCTGGACTTCACTGTCTGTATATTCTATACGGTATGTATTTCCGTTGACAGTGCGTATAACGTACTCATTATCGCTGCGGAAAAAGTCATCGTTTCCGTCATATTCGTATATGCCGAGAATATTCGGGTAGTCCTCCGCTGATACCTTTTTCCCGTCTTTCAGCTCATGCTCCATACGGCTGAGCTCAACCTTGTAAAGGGGCTTTGACTGCTGAGGTGCTTTTGACATTATCAGGTTGACTGCTATGATGGCAGCTGCCATGATAAGTGCAACTGCGGCAATTAGTCTGTTGAATCTCTGCATATCAGCTCTCCCAGCGGTAGCCCTTGCCCCATACTGTCAGTATTTTTACGGGAGCTTTTGGGTCTTCCTCTATTTTCTGCCTGAGCCATTTGATGTGTACCGTAAGAGTCTGGGGTTCTGATTCGCTGTCCGAGCCCCATATCCTGTTGAATATGAAGTCCTTGCCGAGAGTCTGTCCCTTGTTTTCTATGAGAAGCTTCAGCAGCTCGAATTCCTTGGCAGTCATGGCGACGGTCTGACCGTCTTTGGTGACGGAGCTGTCTGCCAGATTAAGTGTTATATTGCCGTCCGTGATGACGTCGAGAGCGAGCCTTCTGCGGAATATTCCCTTTATCTTTGCAATGAGTATATCAATATCATAGGGCTTTTCGATATAGTCATCCGCCCCCAGAATGATACCGTTCAGCTTGTCCTCTTTGTCCACTCTTGCAGTGAGTATGATGATAGGAGTATTATCCTGCTGACGTATCTTTCTGCATACAGCAAAGCCGTCCAGCTGAGGGAGATTTATATCAAGCAGGACAAGCCTTGCCCCGTATTTTTCATACAGGGACAAGGCTTTTTCGGCTGTTTCGGCAGTGCTTACCGTGTAATTCTCCGCACGGAGAAAATCACAGAGGAGTCCGCTGAGCTCAGCATTATCCTCAACGATGAGTATATCTGTCATATTACCAACCCATTTCCAGAAGCCAGTTATTCAGTCCGCGTTCACGGTCACGGAGAGGAAGCTTTCTGTTAATATTATACTCGCCATTTATATTTCCGTCAACTATGAACAGTACTCTTGAACACTTGGCGGCGACCTTTGCGTCATGTGTGACCAGCATAACTGTAGTGCCCTCGCTGTTTAGCTTTGTCAGCTCCTCCATGACCTCGTCTGAGGAGGTACGGTTGAGAGCGCCTGTGGGCTCGTCGGCGAATATCATACGGGGTTTGTTTATCATGCTTCTGCATATGCAGGCGCGTTGGAGCTGACCGCCTGACACCTCGTTGATGTCGTTGTCCGAGATATCGATTATACCGAGTTTTTTCATCAGTGCCTGACCGCGCTTCATGGTCTCACGGCGCGGCTCTCTGATTTTGTCTGATTTTACCGCAGGGAGTATGATATTGTCAAGCACGGAGAGGTTTTTCATCATGTACATCTGCTGAAAGATAAAGCCCATATCGTCAAGGCGCATTTTTGCAAGGTCATTCTCCCTGAGCTTTGACAGTTCCTTTCCGCAGAATTTAACGTCGCCTGCTGTCATCTTGTCCATTCCCGAAACGGTGTACAGCAGGGTGGATTTGCCTGAGCCTGAAGGTCCCATAACAGCTACCATTTCGCCCTCGTCTATCTTGAAGTTCACATTGCGCAGAACATTGTTCTGTCTTTTGTTGATGATGTATGTCTTGCAGAGGTCTTTTACCTCAAGTATCGTATTTTTACTCATATCCATAACTCCTTTTTATATATCGGAAGTGTCCGAAGCCTTGATCCTTTTCATGCAGAGGGCTGTGAAGAATGCACCTGCCACTGTTGCGGCAAAAACTATTACAGGATATATCACATATACCTCTACAGGTCTTATATTGTAATCCACGCCGTTGAGAGCTCCCATAATGCTGAATATGGGGTTAATGCAGAGCCTTGTCACGGGAGTGCTGAGAGCGGCTGAAAGCAGTGAAGCCACAGCGGCAACTATTGCAAAGCGCAGGCTGTGCTGTGCTATCACAGAGCCTGTTCTGAAGCCCATAGCCTTCATCAGAGCTATCTCGCCCTTTTCCTTTGTGATAAATGAGCGTTCCATAAGGATCGAGATCATAATGATTATAATTGCCGTAATAAGTATCACCATGAGCTTTATTCCGTTTATGGTATCCTTTATATTTGCTCCTATACACGACATTACGAAGCCGTCAGTGTCATCGACGTACTTTGTATCGAAAATATTCTTTATCCTTGAAATTCGTTTATTTATTTCTGCCTTGTCGGGAGAGTCGTCAAAGTCTATCTGGTAGCCCATGACCTGTTTGATGAGCTTATCGGGGATATCAACGCTTTCGTGGAATCTTCCCGATTCACCAAGCTGTATCATGCTCTGGAAAAAGGCGGTCACCATGTAGTCATTTGTTTTGCCGTCAATGGTGATCTTTACCGTGTCGCCTATGTCTGTTCCGAGCTTTTCGGCAACCTGTTCAGTAAGAGCTATCTCGTTTGCATATTTGGGAGCATAGCCCACTGAGTATACGTATTCGGAAGCCTTTGAATCTCTGTTGAATGAGAACGCAGGGGAGACTTTTCTGCCGTTTGCCTCGATAGTCGGGAAAATAAGAGTCTCGGATGTGACCTTTCCGGGCATGCCGTTGTCGGCAAGCTTCTGTTCAATATCTCTTTTTATCTCTTCGTATGTTGTTTCGCCTGTCATAACCTTTGAGATCATATTGCTGTCGGTGATGTAGACGTCACTTTTCTGAGCGCAGAGTAATGGAAGGAGCTTTTCACTTGCAAGAGTGTTTGCAGTATTGGCAAGGCTCATTATGAGCAGAAGACAAACCGTGAAGATAACTGTCATTACGCCGAACTGCTTTGGACTGCTGAATACATCATTGAATGCAAGGAAGCCTGTTGCACCGAGCTTGCTCCTGCCAAGGTGCATAAGCCCCTTTTTCTTGAATCTTTCGCCTGTCTGACCGCTTCTTACAGCGTCGATAGGGGAGAGCTTCTTTATCCTGCTCGTGCATTTCCAGCAGAAGAACATTATTACAAGGACTACAATGGCACTGCACAGGAAATTCAGGAGAACTGTGTTGTCACTGCCAAGCACCATGTTGTTGCTGACTGATCTCATAAGAGCATTGCCGAACGGGAAGCTAAGTGCAAGACCGATGACTGCTCCGATGACCGATATGCCCAGGTACTTTACGAGGTAAAGTCCGCGTACAGAGCTGTTTTTCAGTCCAAGTGCCTTCATTACGCCTATCTCACGGAATTCCTCGTTGATAGTAAAGCTTATGGTGAATCTGAGTACGACAAATGAGATAAGTATAAGGCAGATGCTGACGATAAGCAGAAGACCTGCTACAATACTGTTCATTATGTAGCTTGTTCTTGGAATTGTCAAGAAATGTGCAGTCATAGAATACCCAAAATCTGAAATAGGCATATATCAGGCAGCGTGATGAGATCGTTGCTTTGAATTTCTTAGTGCCACAGGTGGGAGACCGCCTTCGTTGAAACTGTTGATCCTTT
>SFMO01000066.1 GCA_004554385.1 Ruminococcus flavefaciens | reverse complement strand
TATTCATACCTTCAGAAGCTATTTGATACTTCCACTGTCCGACAAGCTCGCTGATGTCAGTTATTAATTTCTGTGTATTCTCCTGCGGCTCATAATCTTGTATCTCCTTGACATAGTCTGCACTTACATACCCCGATTTGCCGTTATAGCTTGTACAGTACCAGCCTGCTTTTCCGCATGAGTAAATATCAATCTGAGTTTTGTCGGGTATAGTGGCGATTATATCTGCTGTGGGGAATGGCTCGTTTCTCAGATTAAGACCGTCCCCCTGAGTATCAACATATGCGCCGAATAAACGGTCTTCCTCTTTCAGTTCGAAATTACTGATTGCTGCATCATTAGCAGATGTTTCAGTTTTGGCGGTATCCTTTGACTTTTCTGCTGCCTTTGCAGCTGTTGTGCTGGTATCGCTGCTTTCAGTTTTTTTATTGTCAACTTTTGCAGAAGTAGTTGATGTGTTTTCAGCAGTAGTAACTGCTGTGGTTGTTACTATAGCCTTTGTTGTAGTTTTGTTGTTATCAGAGGTTATACCGCTGTCTGTTTTTCCGCAGCCTGTTATTGCTGTAAGTATGCCTGCCATTGCAATGATAATAAAAGTCTTTTTCATAATTATTCTCCTTTTCAAAAATATTAAGGTCTCTGCCGACAATGCCATTATAGCATTGCAAACAGAGACCATGTTGCAAAATTACAGATTTGTAATCTGAAAACAATTTTAGAATATGACACGTCTGAGAACGTACTCGCCCTCCGATGTGGCAGCTATCTCATATGTACTCATATCATCCATATTCAAATGCTTTTTCAGACGGGAAATATTGACTCTTATAGTATTTTTGCTGTCCTCCACGTCGCAGCCGTATATAGTCTTGTATATATCATGATAGCTTATACGCGAGCCTGTCTGCGAGGCAAGCATATAGAGTATCTGAAGTTCACGCTGAGGCAATGAGTATTCATTTCCATCAAGTGTGGCTGTTCCCGCAAAAAGATCAACTGTAAGTTCGGGCAGCTCTATCTTCGGGTGCTGAGGAGACTGCTTTACATTGCGGCGGAGCTGTGCTTCTATACGCGCCTTTAATACGTTCAGGTCGTATGGCTTTGTTATATAGTCGTCGCCGCCGCTGCGGAAGCCCATAATAACGCTGTCGTTCTCGTCACGGGCTGTAAGGAATATCACGGGAGCCTGTGTTTTCTGCCGCAGTATCTTGCAGAAGTCCATACCATCGCCGTCAGGGAGCATAACGTCAAGAAGTACAAGGTCGGGAACGCACTCTTCAAGCATAAATGTAGCAGTCTGTACCGAATCCGCACAGTGTACGGCATAGCCCTCGGTTTCAAGGAATGTTCTGTTGATACGCATGATGTCTGAATCGTCTTCTACTAATAATATGTGTGGCATAATGAATCCCCCTGTGATTACAATTTCGTAATTCTGTTCACTTAATGAAAAAAATATGGTATAATGTATTCAACAACATAAAGGAGTGATAAAATGAAAAAAGAAATTTCCAAAAGCCGCGCTTTACGGAGAAGGCTTCTTAGTGTTCTGTTAATATGTTTTATTACTATAATGATAATATTTGTTTCTGTCTTTAATCTTGTATATAAGCGCTCGACTAATATAGTTGTTTCACATACATCTAAGATTGCAAGCAATACCGTTGATACTACCGCTCATGGCTTCTATCAGGTCACGCTTGGAAATTTGCAGTCATCTCTCGAAAGCTTCGGAACCAACATATGTACAGTACTCGGCTCTTTGCAGGATATACCTGATATAGATCAGGAGCTTGTTCTTAAAACGCATATGATTGATTTTTTTGAAATAGATACTTCACATGAGTTTAATAATGTTATTGGTTTTACTTATTCTAACGGTGAATTTCACAGTATACCTTCCGAGCCTGAGTGTGACCGTATGATCCAGCAAGCCGTCGAAGCACTGGATAAAGAATATGCAAGAAATCCTTCCTTTTACGGTATGGGAAATACACTTCAGAGAAACATTGAACAATATACCGAGATAAGCACAGGAATATATACTCTGGAAGGTCAGGGATTTATCTGCGCATGGGATCATCTGATAAATCACAATGTTGGATATGATGATATATGTTACGGTATAATTCTGTTCGACCAGAATCATTATAAAGACCTTATCAATGAGATCGCAGCTGAGCAGACTGACTCTCTGTTAGGTGAAATGAATGATCTTTTCCAGAGGTCAATATATATCATGGTCGCGGTTATTTCGGGAGTGCTGATATTGTTTATCGTGATTTCGGTCATTCTCTCAAAAAAACTGTCAGATCCTATCGTTACTGAGCATGATATGCTGGTAAAGGTAAACGAGATGAAGACCACTTTCCTATCAGACGCTTCACACGAGCTAAAAACTCCTCTTGCGACTATGTCGGGATATGCTCAGAATGCGGAAATGGAGCTTGCAAACGGCGGCGATACGGCTGCCGTACAAGAAAAGCTGAAACGTATCTCCTCGGAAGCCAACCGTATGGCTCTTATGGTAACGCAGATACTGGACGCTACCCGAATCGAGGAAGGACGAATGGTTCTGGAGCCTGCTCCCTGCGATATAGACAGCCTTGTGCGCGAAACAGTTGAGACCTATTTTGCCGTGCTCAATAAGAACAACAACAGGCTCGCAATTCGTATCCCTCTTGAATTGCCAAAAGTAAATGCTGACAGTTCAAGATTACAGCGTGTTTTCGTAAATCTTGTCTCCAATGCCTTAAAGCATACCAAAAACGGTACTATACTTATCAAAGCAGAGGAGGAAGGAAACTTCATAAAAGTAACCGTAAAGGATACAGGAAGCGGTATCTCCGCAGAGGATATGCCTCATATCTGGGATCGATACTACAAGGGTAAACACTCCGAAACAGGCACTGGACTTGGTCTTTATATATGCAAGTTCATAATCGAGTCCCACGGCGGTAAGATATGGGCAGAAAGTGAAGTGGGCAAAGGAACATCGTTTATGTTCACGCTGCCTGTATAATAAATACTTTTACATTATACCATAAATGCTTGAAAATAGCAAGAAGTGCGGCGAAATATGTCCCGTTATTTTTATCTTCAGCGCGAAAAAGGGTGCGGCGGCTCGCCGCTTATACCATAATTCCAGCAAAAAAGCCAGTGTTTTTTACTCTCAATCTAATAATTAGCTAATATAACCAATCAGCACTTCTCTCTGCCATTCTTCCATATTACATAGGTATAATATTGATGCTTGATAATGTGAAAAAACAAAGTATCCCCACTTCTTAACGAGTGGGGATACTTTGTTTAAATAAAAGATACAAGACTTTTTTCAAAAAAAGCTTGACAAACTCACCTATTTGTGATAAAATATTATGGTAATGCGGAACTACTGGTTATACAGTCCGCCTCGGTTAGTCTGAGCCGTGTAAAATTTATCAGGCATTATGCGGATATGGCGGAATTGGCAGACGCGTATGGTTCAGGTTACGTTACGTCAGTGTTAAAATTAATTTCGCATTACTTATCAGCATTTCTGTGGAGTAACTTGTAATAAGTCCACCTCGGTCAAGAGTCGTACCGTGTAAAAATTTTCGACTCAATTATACAAGCGGATATGGCGGAATTGGCAGACGCGTATGGTTCAGGTCCATATGTTCGCAAGAACATGCAGGTTCAAGTCCTGTTATCCGCACCAGAAATCAAAGAGTGCCTAAGCAAAAGTTATGAGGAAGCATCAAAAAGCTCATAAAGTTTGCTGGGCACTCTTTGTCATTGTATCACATATCTGATGTATTGTCAATCAGGCTCGATTTCAATTATCGAGCCATTGTTGAAGCTGCCGTTCATCTCAAATCGTACGTCAATGGACTTGTCTGCATTCTGGTGGACTGTTACCTGCCGTACAAGCATTCTCAGGTTGACATTTGAGATATGTCCGTCTGCAAGTATAGTTTCTATCAGCTCTGAAGTATTCTTCAGTTCATCACGGCGCTTCTTGCAGACCTCATCATAATTCCTGAGATTTGCAATTTTATTTTCGATTGTCTGTATCTCTGCTTCTCTCTTTTCGATCATATTATTATAGACCTTGGCGTGTTCGCGGTCATTGATACGCTCTATGATGAGCTGCTCGATCTCATCGCGGCATTGCTTTATACGTTCTGTGTGAGTGTTTATCTCCCTGTCAAACTTAGGCTTCTTTTTCAGCCAGTCCTTGACGATCTTTTCATATTTTACGCTCTCATCTTGAATGAACTCAAGCAGCGACACAACTTCAATTTTGATAAGTTCATCAAGCTGCTCCTCGCGGACTGAATGTGGTGTGCAGTATTCCTTGCCGTATCGGTGGTTGCTGTTGCAGGTGTATTCAACGTACTCCTTGTCCTTCCACTTTCTTCGTCTTGCAATAAGACTTGCACCACACTCAGCACATTTTATCATTCCTGCATATCTGTGAATGTTACGTCCACACTGCGAGCGTGGATTTATCTTCGACCTCTGTTCCAGCATGAACTGCGCCTGTTTCCATGTAGTTTCGTCTATTATAGGTTCGCAGAAGTTTTTGTGTTTGAACTGCTCATCCTCTGGTACAGCTGTTATAGTCTTGTATATCTTTGAGCTGACCGTCTTGTGATTCACAAGTGTTCCGTGATAAAGCTCATTAGTCAGCATACGCTTCACTGTAGTCTGAACCCACAGATATTTCTTGGAGATGTCAGGCTTATGGTCGCTCAGCTTTCTGTTGAAGTAATAGTCAGGTGACTTAATTCCGTCCGCGTTCATCTTCTTTGCTATGGTTGTCAGACCGTATCCGTCTATGTACAAGCGGAAAACCTCTTTCACAATCCATGCTGTTTCTTCATCTATGATTATAGTTCCTGTGTTTTTGTCCTTTACATAACCCAACGGAAGCGTTTCCACCAGTCCAGTATTCTTCTGTTTCTGCCGTACTCCTGCGCGGACTTTCTTGCTTATGTCCTTGGCATAGAAGTCGTTGAACAGCTGCTTGAAGCCGATGAGCATATCATCGTTTTCATTAGTCGAGTCTATGCCCTCTGTCACTGAATAGACCTTTACGTTGTTCTCGCGCAGATGGTCGATAAACAAATCAGTCTGAGTTCGATGTCTGCCGAGTCGGGATAAGTCTTTGACTAAAACTATGTCGATCTTTCCCTCATCAACAGCTGTTTCAAGCTCTCCTATCCCCTTTCGGTTGAATGTCATCCCCGATACATTATCATCGAAACTTTCTCCGACAACGTCGTATCCGTTCTGTTCTGCGTAGTCCGCGAGTATCTGCCGCTGGTTCTGTAAGCTGTTCATCTCTGCGTCCTCGTCACGAGATAATCTGTAATAGAGCCATGCTCTCATATAATCACTCTCCTTTCCTGGCAGTCGCAGCACCTTGTCCGGTGCTACGATACACCATACCACAGACTTCCTCAGAAGTCTACTGTTTTTTCTTTATCTTCTGAAAGTTCGACCTTTCCACTAAAATCCACCTGAGCAGTCTGTGCAGATTCTGACGAGTTAAGATAGTCGTGGATCATAGCTTCCATGAAATTATCAAAGGCGATCTTATCACCATTGTATATGAAATTAGCTGTCTTGATCTTTGGTTCAGTTCTCGTTTTTCCCAATATACCACGCTCCTCTCAAATCTTATGTTCATGTTTCCTGTGATTATTACGTTGTTCATTTTAATCTTTCCTTTCGTTATTTGATTGGGCATCAGCCCATGTGTATTCCGTGAGCTTCCTTTCGCTCTCGTTCCTCGGCGAGTGCCTTGCTGTCAACGTGTTTCCGAGCGTACTCGGTATCGTCGGCAGGTTCGTCCTCGATCATCGAAGCCAGAGCAGCAATGCCACCGATGATATCAGGTGCAGAACTTCTATCAGCACCACCAGTCGAAGCAGTCTGAAGCCGTGACTTCTGCTCTGCTCTTCGGAGCATTTCAGCTGCGATAAGGTCCGCTCGTTCAGCCTCCCAGCCTGTGAGACGAGTTCCTTCGCCGCCTGATCCAGCTTCGACACCTCTGCCGTCACGTTCTGTGACGTCTGCTCCTGAATCTCCTTTCCCTGTTCCAGCAGCTGATTGTATATCGTCCGCTGATTTTGCAGGTACTGTTTCATCTGTGCATATGTCATTGTCTCGTCTGTCTGAGCCTTGACATCGAACATCGTATCTGTCAGAAGTTTCAGCTGCGAGATCAGCGCCAGCCAGTTGTGTTCCTGTACGCAGACCATAGTTGGTATGTCCTGTGCCTCCTCCAAATTCTGCTTGGAGGCTTCTTTCGCTTCTTCGTATTTCGAATTCATATTCCATATTCTCCTTCCTGTATTTTGCTTCGTGGAGCTTATTATCGCGGCATCTCCTGCCGTTGGGACAAGTGTATGTGATGTACTTCCGGCTATCTTCCCATTTCACATCGTAGCCACACTGCTTCATGTAAAAGCGGAATTGTTTCTTGCTCTTGGCTCTTTTCATGACCTTATCTATTGTATTGATGAGATTCATTTTCCAGCTCTCCCTTCGCATTGCACACCTGTACTCGCCTGTGGTCACACCGTTAGTCTGCTTTCCGAGCTCGGGCTGCTTGAGCGTTGTCACTCCATACTTCTGACAAATTTCATCGCTGAGATTCCGTAGGTCTAGCAGTGTGAACTTGTTTGAGTGGTACTTCAAACCTGTGTTAGCGTTGACTGCATTGAGTACGAAGTGCGAGTGTATATGGTCAGCGTCGGTGTGAGTTGCCACTACAACTTCGTATCCCGGGAAAGCTCTCTCCGCAAACTCGACTGCTATCTTGTGAGCAAATGCAGGCTCTATCTTGTAGCCGCTCGGGTGAGACTGAACGAAATGATAGTACTTCACACCGTCAGTCTTGTTGTACATCTCCCTTGTATTTTTGAACTCCTGATATGCCGTGGGCAGCGAACAATTGAGAGCTGTCACATATTTCTTGCCCTCTGTCTTGTCGTCTCGGCAGATGTAGTCGCGACTTTTCTTTCCGCCGCCACCGCCTTTCGTGCTTATCGCTGTGACCGTGGCCACTACTTCACCTCCCGAAGCAGCTGACCTATCATCTCCGTGACCTTCCTGTGCTCGTCGAGGAGTGGCTGGAAATTTACAGCGGTCAGCCTGTCCATGTTTGCAAGTGTAGCTATCTGATTGAGGTTTCGTCCGATAGCTTTCTGCTGCAGAACTATCTCATCGATGCCGTTTGCGACAACGATCTTCTTACCGAGAGCGCACCGCATAACGAAGTCATTCAGCTTCAGCCCGTGTCTCTCGGCCAGTTCGTGGATACGTCTGCTTTCTTCCTCTGTACAGCGTATCGCTATGGTCGTGTTTCTGCGTCTCATATTTTCCCTCCATTTCTTCCGTTTTTATGAATGTATCAGCGTGCCGACATTTTATCCTCCTGTCCGCAAGGACTATGCGGAGGCACAACTGGGAGCGGCGGCTCGCCGTAAGTGGGTTCGGGCTTCTGCCCGACAAGCAAAGGCGGCAGGCGGAATGCCAGCTGCTATGCTTGCAGTCTCAAAGAGACTATTTTTTCTCGGGTACCGCCACTTTTCTCTTCTGCCGATAGCATCTGTGCGGTATCGCCACACTCGCTCGACGTTGCGCCACAATCGCTTTTGTGGGCATAAGTGGGATAACTACCCGATTTCTGTATCGGCGGCAAAACGGGCGTTCTTGTGCGTGACAGTAACTCAGCCGTGACGGTAAAACTACCGACACGGAAACCTACTGATACGCTCCGCAGATAAAGCTATATAGAGCTTTGTGAGCTGTTGGGAAGCGTCTGCGTGACGGTAACGTTTCTACCGTCACTACTGTCACGCTTGCCGTTGTAGTGAAGAATAATAACTCGACCTTTGTGAACTCTTTCGTACTTGAAATCAATTCCGTACTTGCTGAGCTCGTATCCATTCTGAACCAAGTCTCTTGTAACTCTGTTCGGATAAATGACCTCATCAGTAACCGATTTTAATTCTTCAACCAACTCAGTTGCAGTACCTTCAAAGTGAATTCGCTCCTTGATGAAAAGATATACAGCAGAGAGAACAATATTGTCGCGGCTCTTCTTCGGAGCAACTTCGTTCTCAACTATCCAGCGCATTGCATCGGTATCGAAATGCATTCGCAGTTCAGCATACTCAATGTCGCGTCCCTGACAATACATGATTGCTTTTCCTGAGCCGCACTTTGTTTCTTTGAGCGCAAAGTTGCCGTCAGTTGCACCGCCGATACCTGTACTGCCTGTCATCATATTGAACGGATTGTCGTCCTTAGCTTTTCGCATATGATGTATCAGCAGTATGCAGATGTTCAAGTGATATGCAAGCTGTTTGAGCGCGATCAGTTCTGCGTAATCCGAACCATAACTCGACTCAACATTGCTGCGCACCATTTGCATAACGTCAATCACAACTATCTTTAAGTCATCGCGATCTTTCTTGAATGCTTCTATCTGTTCTTCGAGACCTGCGCCTATCTTATCAGCAGCAATTGCGAAGTGAAGATTTTCAATCGGTTCGGCGTTCATCTGAAACAATCTGCGCTGTAGTCGCTGATAGTTATCTTCCAAGCACAAGTACAACGCAGTTCCTTGAATCGTATTGCGACCAAGAACAGGAACTCCTGTTGCAATGCTGAGACAGATATCCATTGCCATCCACGACTTGCCTACCTTCTGTGCACCTGCAAGGACGTACAGTCCATGCGTAAGAAGTCCGTCAATGATGAACTCCTTCGGTTTGAATACTGTTGACAGTATTTCTTCTGCGGTTTTTGTCTGTAACATATTACTCATACAATTCCTCCTTTCCCATGAGATTCCCGAACACAGCCAACAGCTTTTTTCGTTACGGGCAAGTGCTCGCGCGAACTATTTGTGTGGGCTGTGTCGGGCGGATTTCTAATCTCCACAGGTAAAAATGTGGGAGCAGTATCCTTTATGCAAAACGCACTGTTTTTGCATATATTTTTGACTGCTCCGAAACGTTTTCCGAAACACAAATTCTTTTTTACGAGAACCGACCTTTTCTCACTAAAGCAAATCATCGACCGCAAAGCGCATAGAATAGAGCTTTGCAAACATTTCAACTCAAAGCTGTTATGATGACAGTTTTGAATGATTATAAGTGCAAAATAAGCATTTCAGCATAAAATGTGGGAGCAGTATCCTTATTGCAATTTGGACTGTTTTGGGCACATATATCAGATACATCACGAACGGGTCAGTACAAAAGTGCGCGATACATCATGGACCTGCTGCGAACTCACAGTGGTATCCACCGCACTCTTGCCTGACGAATCAGGAGCCGCCCGACTGCACATCGAACTCATAGACAACCTAAATGCTCGGCTGCCCCGGCACACTCCCATTGCCTGCGACGGTTTTATCGCGCTCGGACTGTGGCTGAGTGTAAGTATCCGTTCCCGACTTTCGTCGCTACTTCACATCTGCGCTATGTGAAACCAGAGATGTTATCGCTCGCTCTTTCGTGGTCATCGCGCATCTCTGGGCTGGTACGGCTCACCGCCCCACCATCGGAAACAACGTAACTCCTGATCCCATATTCAATTTTCAAGTTACTGTTTAGTTTTTAATTGTTCATTTCAGGTCACCTCTTTGTATCATTTTTTGTTGTGTAATATATATCGCAAAATATCATATTACACGCCTTTGAGAAGAATGAGCAGGTTCACTGACCGAACTCTGCTCGTACTTCACATCTAATTGTAATCGTATACTGAATATATACTATTACTTTTTCTCGATTATATTATAACACACTATTTTTATTTGTCAAGGCCTTCATTTTTATTTTGAAACAAAAAGAGCAAAGCATCAATTGTGCTTTGCTCTTGATTTGTAAACATTATATTGATTGCGACATCTTGCGGAACAGAACTCACTGCGTATATCGGTGGCATAGAACAGCTTTCCGCAGTGCTTGCAGGTACGGAGCGGTTTCTTATCGTCTGTCACTGCTTTAGCAAAGGCGAGATCAATCATTGCCTTGAGCGAATCATACTCGCACAGCAGGTTCAGTCCGTTCCTGTTATCTATCTTGTAGGTCAGACGAGGAGGTATGAACTCCGTCAGCTTTGATTCCTTGCTTATCGTGAAGCTGTACAGATGTTTAAAGTATTTCTTTACCCATTCAAGCGGCTCGCAGTATCTATACTTTCGCAGGAACATTGTCGAATATATCGGGCTGCGGTAGTAAAGTCTCAGCTTGCCTTTCTGATTGGATTTAGCAAGTATGTCGATGTTATCGAGGGGGAAGAATGTCTTTGTGAACTCATTCACATCAACGATACCGCTGTCAGTAAAGATATTGTCTTGGACTATGACACGGTCATTTTTGCCTATATCCGAACCTGCGATATCAGGCATAATACCGAGCAGACCATATTTGTGAACGAAGTCCAATACCATTTCATTCTGACCAAGATCGTTCTCTGTCAGGTACTTGCCAAGATTTAGTGCGTCGGTCATCATTTCATTTTCGCTCTTGATAGGATCATACACCGATCCGTACTCGCATGGAACAATATACTCCGTTCCGTTTATGCTCTGTATTTCGTATCTTGTATTCTTATACCAATGGCTTACTAATAGATGTTCCATACTAACCTCCTTGTAATTACATCAAAGAATGTTTATATTACTTTTTAGCTTTATTGTAACATACTATTGAGACATTGTCAAGCCCAAGAAAAAAGATCTCCCTCAGATTAATTGAGATGCCCCTGTCAAGCGGACAGTGAAAATAGCAAAAATGATTCTATGTATTCAACAAAGACATCTTGCTTTTATTGTGCAGGATACCTTTTTATATTGTTATGCTATTGACATTAATCTTCTTTATGATTCAAAATACAAGTATAATATTTTTATTAATAGAATTCAAAATTAATTGTTTGGTTAAAATAAGAAAATATACATTTTTACTTTGCGATTTACCATTTCGAGTTGTATAATAAGTGAAGAAAAAGTTAAACTTGATTTTTGAAAAAGGAGTTTATTATGAATAACTGTACAAGTATCTAGCTCCGTTTCCTAAATGGTAATGAGAATACGATGAGTGAGCTTGGCACACGCTTCACAGGCGGTGTAAATTCGCTGTATATATGGTTTGAGTGCTCCTTCGGAATGAAGAGCTGCACCTTCTTCGATTTTATTCTTGAAAAAGCAGGTGTTGTCGATACTCCCGGTGGCGACTTCGGTAAAAACGACAACCTCTGATTCAGTCTGACTGCATTCACCAATAAAGAGAACACTATAGGAGCTATGAAGCACTTCGAAAAGCTGCTTTGGTGAATATATGCATCCTTATTAAATGAGTAGCTTTTTTATTTGACGTTGCCGTATAAAATCGAAAAATAAAATGGCTATATTTGGTCAATACATTATAATTATCATAATAAATGGTTTGACTTTGATTTGAATATGATATATAATAGAATATGGCTGTATAAAAAATAATAAGGAGCGTTTGATCATGCTAAACAAAATAACTGCTGCGGCACTCAGTACCGTACTTTGTGTAACAAGTGCACTTCAATGCAGTGTCAGCGGTGCTGAAACAAAAAAAATGGAATTTACTTCGGAGATAACCTCTGCTCATCTCACTAAGTCAGCCGAAAACTCTGAGTCTGTTTCTCAGATTGAAGATACGGAAAATGCAGGTACTGAAGCCGCTTCTTACGAATCAGAGATAATACAGGAGGGTACTATAGGAGTAAGTATAGTTTACGAACTACATGATGATGGTACTCTTTATATAAGCGGAAGCGGTGCCATGAGTGACTACCGCACATCTCCTTTCACTAAAAACGCTGCTGCAATAAAAAAAGTTATTATCACCAACGATCAAGGTGATATCACTAATATCAGCGCACGTCTCTTTAGCGATTGCAGCGCTCTTGAAGAGCTCACACTTCCCGATTCTATTAAAACCATTGATAAAAATGCCTTTTCAAACTGCTCTTTGCTCAGTATTATAAACTGTGGTAAAAAAACTTCGGAAAAAGCAGGCGTGCTAAATCTTCCAGAAAATCTGTCAGCGATCAACGATCATGCTTTTTCAGGATGCTCGTCACTTACAAATGTACAGTTTGGTGTGAATTTAAATACTATTGACTCATATGCCTTCGCAGATTGTGAGAAGCTGACTGAAGTAATAGTTCCCGAAAACGTATCCAAAATCGGTATCTTTGCATTCAGCGGCTGTACTTCCCTTGAAAAAGCTGTTTTAAATGGCTGCGTCAACGGCATCGGAGAATACGCTTTCGATAAGTGTACAGCTCTTTCAGAACTGACTCTCCCCTATGCCGGCCTCACACAAGACAGCTCTGAATCATCGTGGATAGCTCAGCTGTTCAAAACTTCTGTTGAAGGTATGACATATTCAGTTCAAAGCTCAAACTCCACTGTAAGGAATGTGCCGCTTTCACTTAAAAGCATCACTATTACAAGCGGTAAAGCTATCCCTGCCAATACATTCATGAATATGTCAAGCCTAAACGATATTTCGATCCCAGATGAAACTGCTTCTGTGGGAAATAACGCATTCAAAGGCTGTATCGACCTTAAAAACCTAAATCTTCCAGATACTGTTACTATCATCGGAGATCACGCCTTTGAGGGCTGCAAAAGCATTAATATCACTATTCCTTCCGCCACGAGGGAGATCGGAAAATATGCTTTTGCAGGCTGCGAATCCATTGATGAGATAACAGTGCCTGAAAGTGCTTTGATCATTGGTGATCTATCATTCAGCGGCTGCACTTCCCTCAAAAAGGCTGTTATTCAGGGAGGTGCCAACGGTATAGGCGAAAGCATATTCAACAAATGTACAGCTCTCGAAGAACTTACTCTTCCTTTTGTAGGACTGTCTGCTGAAAATGCAAAATCTGCTCAATGGGTTTGGATAGGTCTGTTATTTGGCAATGCCGTTGAGGAAAAGACCTATGCTGCAACGTGTTCAGACGGAACTATTAAAAATGTCCCGCTTTCACTCACAAGCATTACTATCACAGGCGGCAATAAAGTTCCCGATCAGGCGTTCATGAACCTTTCAAGCCTGAAAAAGATCACATTACCCAATGACACTGAAATCATCGGAAACAAAGCCTTCAACAATCTTTCCGAACTGACCGATTTCACTATGCCCGAGAAACTTACTCTTATCGGCGACTATGCTTTTGAAGGCTGCAAATCCATAAACACAGAGCTTCCCTCGGGTATTGCAAGAATTGGAAAATTTGCATTTGCAGGCTGCGAATCTATAGAAGAAATAACTGTGCCTGAGAGCACCGTAAATATAGGCGCTTCTGCATTCAGCGGCTGCACATCTCTGAAAAAGGCTGTTATAAATGGCTGCAGCAACAGCATTGGTGAAAGCATTTTTAACAGATGTATCAAACTTGAAAAAATTACTCTCCCCTATGCCGGTCTGTCATCTGAAACCGTCAATAATACCGCAGCTGCTTCATGGCTGGGATTACTGTTCGGCAATGCTGTTGAAGGGAAAACATACAATGCGTCAAGTTCAGATGGTACTATAAAAAATATTCCTCTTGCACTTACAGGCATAACTATAACAGGAGGTGCAAATATCCCAGCTCAGGCGTTCATGAACCTTTCAAGCCTTATGGAAGTCAATCTACCTGACGACGCAGCTTCTATCGGAAACAACGCTTTCTCAGGCTGCACAGGTCTTAAAAAATTCGAAATACCTTCAAAAGCTCAGGTCATAGGTGATCGCGCTTTTTCAAGCTGCAAGAACATAGCTCCAAGCATTCCCACCAGCATAACAAATATCGGAAAATACGCCTTTGCAGGCTGCGAAAGTATAGAAGAAATAAACGTGCCCGACTGCACAAATACCGTCGGTGAATTTGCGTTCAGCGGCTGTACCTCTCTTAGAAAGGCCGTTATCAACGGAGGTGGCAATAGTATTGGCGAGGGTATCTTTAATCAGTGCATATCGCTTGAAGAGATCGTTCTCCCGTATGCAGGCTTTGCTCCCATTCCCGAAAATGAAAAGATTTCCTCCACATGGCTCGGTTATCTCTTCAACGCTGAAGTTGAAGGCAAGACATACCGTATAACGAATAATGTAGGTTTAGTCAAGAACATTCCGCTTTCACTCAAAAACATAACAATATCAGGCGGAAGCATTATTCCGGATAATGCTTTTATGAACCTTGCTGTTGCAAATGTTACACTTCCGAAAGATGTCAAGCAGATAGGCAATAATGTATTCGAAGGCTGTCAGGATATTATTAATGTCTTCTATCCTAATACTCAGGCAGCATGGAAGGAAAACGTAACTATCGGCAATAAAAACGAAGCTGTTGAAGGCAAAGTTCGATATCTCAGCGATGAGGGAAAATACATCGGCGTTGTAACAACATCGACTGTATCGACTACCACAACAATCACAGCTTCTGCCGAGACTACTACAACTTTCACTGAGACCGCTACAACTTCTACAGCGACTACTACGACTTCTACAGAGACTACTACAACTGCCGCTGACTATTCACTTGGCGACGTAAACAATGACAGCAAGGTAAATGCAGTTGATGCTACTGCTATTCTGGTCGAATATGCACTGACTCAGACATCAAATCCTAAGGGCGAATTCAATGAAGCGCAAAAGAAGTCTGCTGATGTTAATTCAGACGGAAAGATAAATGCTATTGATGCGTAAGCGCCAACCACACCCAGCCCCACCTAAAAACAAAATGAGCCGAGGAACAACCTCGGCTCAAGTATTACAATGTAACGTGAACTGTATGCAACTGTATGTTACTGTGTAACGCTTACTGTATTTCACTGTATGTCTG
>SFMO01000065.1 GCA_004554385.1 Ruminococcus flavefaciens | reverse complement strand
TCTGTAGTTATTTCGCCGGAAGTATATCCTGCTGTAAACTCATATGGTATCCATCCCAGACCTTCGATATAGATCTCAGCCCATGCATGGCTTCTGTTATCCTTTACTTCTACTGTAAGTGTGTTGTCTTTATTTTTTTTGCCGGATTTCAAGTCGTTTTCAGAAATGATATATCCTGTTGCATATCTTGCAGGTATGCCGGCCATTCTTGCCAGCAGGACACCTGATGATGCATATGATGTGCAGTATCCTTTGTGATTTTCAAGGAGGAACCAGTTGACAAAATCCTTGCCAGACGGCAATTTGCCCGGTTCAAGGGAATATGTGCTTGTTGCAGAGATCCTGATTCTTATATCGTCAAGAACTGAGAATACATCATGGGCGGTATTGCCGTGTTCGCGGTCAATAATATCGCTGTATGCCTGTCTTACCTCTTCCATTTCCGCAGTGTCGGGAACGTCGAGATAATTTTGGTATACGAAATCACGATAGCTTTCCTGCATGAGCTTTGTCATCACTACTTCGCCGTGCTCATAAAGATATGATGGATCGACATATATAAAGTCAAATGATGAATTATCAAATGTGAAATAATCATCATAGCTTATAAGATCATTTTCGGTGCAATATTTCAGTATTTTGTCACGCCACTTAGGATCTGTTATGGATGACGCAGAAAAAACCGAACGCATGGAAACATCCGGCGTTGACTGGCTTGAACCTATTACAACGGGGAGATCGCCGATTGATTGTTTAAGATCATACTGCATATTAAAAAGCTCTTTAAATGCGTCCGTGTTGATATTAACGAATTTATAGGAGCTTTCGCCTTTTTTCTCTCCGTCCGGTATGACATTCGTATCATTTTCGTATTTCAGCTTTCCGAAGTCTTCTATACCATACGGAACGTATACGTGCTTTTTCTTCCGGGGACTGTTTTTTATCCATATAGTGTTTTCGTCATCGTCCTGTATCAAACACCTGAACATTGTGGCAGGGAAACACTGAGGATGCATTTTATAATCATTAAAATCATCAAAGACCTTGCTTTTATAGTTTGACGAAGGCAGCTTGAACCATTCATTGTCCCTGTAGACGGAGCATGTATCATCCTTGAGGTATATAGCGCCGTAAACAGGCTTTTCAAGTGTGACAGTGAGGTCAGTTATATTTTTATAGCGAACATGATCCAGATTGCCGAGCTTATGATTTTCATAGTCCAGGTTGAAGCCGAATGCATTTGAAAGGTTGGCAAGGCTTTCGCCGAGATTATCTATGGAAAAATCCTCCACAGCCTCAGTGATGTTGCGTCGTTTTTCATTAATGGAATCGCTTCTTTTATAGTGTGTCACCTTCAGGTAACCGTATGAAAGGGCTGCCAGCAGCATTACTGAGGTTATGATGAACATTCCGCAGCGCTCTGTGACCTTCAGCTTCATATGCCGCTTCGGGAAAAAAAGGTTGTTTTTTCGGACGAAGCCGCTTTGTCCGCCCGAGTATTCTCCCACATCTATAGTGGACATAGCCAGTATGGCGAGCCAGTACGCGATACACAGGATACCCCAGAATACAGGCATCTTAATGCCGTTATACATTCCTATTTCAAGAAGGGGGAATGTTACCATAAGCGGAAGAACAGGATTAGGACGGCAAATTGTGAAATAGCATATCACAATGGCAAGAAGCCAGATGTAAAATACAAAAAGAGTTGTTACAGATGAGACTTCAAGAGCGGATTTGAGACCTTTATAGTAGTTTATTTTGGAGGTAAAGGCACTTTTATATATAATATTGTATACGAACTTGAAGCCCATTACCAGCGTTGCTGATTTTCTGTACGCCAGGAACAGAAAGCTAAGCACCGAAATAAAATAAACGCCAAGGAGCTTCTGTCCTCTGACAGCCACAAGAATGTGAAGAGCTGCAAAGCATATGAATGCAGTAACTACAGTACTTTTTTCGTAACGGAAATGAAACATCCCGAGAAAAGCCATGATGACAGAAAGCATACCTATCAGGGTTATCACAACCGAAAACAGCTTTCTCATGCTTGGATGTTTTTGTTTTACGGACATTACTATGCTGTCGCTGATAGTAATGCCATTAGAGTTTTGTATGTTCTTTCTTTTCATTATATATCTATATCCTTTATTGAGGCAGAGATCCTGCCGACTAAAACAGGTATAACGTTAAGTGAAGAATAATCGCCTCCGACAGAAGCGGATTTATCGGCATCATCAATAACAATGACCGCATTCTTGTAATCGGCGTCTACTTCTTCATCTATACGCTCAAGCATTTCGGAGTCTGGATCAGAGCTTATATAAGTGAACGAGGCAAATGAAAGTCCGCTGTTCTCTGTGAAGTATACATCAGGTTTCTGACAAAGATGACTTTCGTTGATAGATGAGATAAGAGTTCTCACAACGGCTGCAAGGTCTGTTGAGTTCGTTATGCTGTATTCTGCGAACTGATTCTGCGAAGCGTTGAAGAAAACAACAGAATGACATCTTTCATTGTCAAGTAAAAACTGAGAGATCGACAGGAAGGTTTCGATAAGAGTATCGAAAACAGGAAGAGTCAGAACGCTTTCAACATAGCATTTCAGATCAAGGAAAAGCAAGCAGGGGACATCTATAGGAAGACTGTAGTCCTTTACGATGAACTCGTCTTTCTTAGAGCTCAGCTTCCAGTGAATGCGGTTGAGCTTGTCTCCGGGATTATATTCACGGAGGTCAAAGACCTCAGACGGATCGTCGCCCGGACGATGTTCTGAGAAAATATCGCTTTCCTCGTTGACACGGTCACTGTAGTTTACGACACCGCCGATGTCATGACCTTCAGGCATTATAGTGACCTCAGTATGTATATTGCCTGCGGTTTTGAATCTGAATATCCTGAGGGGATCATAGATATTGAGGTATAGCGTTTTGATCCTGATCGTACCGCAGAATTTAGAATTGAGCTGAAATGTCACACGCTGAGAGTTCCGTGGCTGTATTGGCAGAAAGAGGTCGAAGGAAGAGACATCTCTGCTGAATGTATTATAGTATTCTATTCTCGCCTCAGCCTTGCCGACAGGGAATATGCTTTTGTTTGTAACAACGAGCTGAACAGGAAAATCCTTGAGCTTTACAGCGGTTTTGTCCTTTACTGCGAATTCAACGGTCAGTTTTTTCTTTGTGATAAATGTAGTAATGAACATAATGACCGGCAGAGCTGTCATTACCATAAGAAGTACAAGTGCGAAGTCCCATACATATAATATATAGAAGAGCGCACATACAATTATAAGAACTATAAAAAGCAGCTTTGTAAGTATCATGCTGCCGCCTTACTTTTCGCCGATACCTGGGACGGGAACAGTCCTGAGTATCTCTGTTATAATATCGGAAGCTGAAGTATCCGAGAGCTTTGCCTTGGAATTGAGCATTATACGGTGCTCGAATACATCATTGCAGATATAGGAAATATCCTCCGGTATGACAAAATCACGTCCCATTGCTACGGCTATACCCTTTGACAGCTGCATGAGAGCGAGGGTGCCTCTGGGACTTACGCCCAGCTTGAGCATAGGGTGCTTACGTGTAGCTGCGGAAATAGAAACGATATATTCGTATATCCTGTCGTCGATATATATATTTGATATGTATTCCTGAAGCTCGGTTATAAATGAAGCGTCCGCAATGGGCTTTACATTCTGAAGCGGATTGTCATTATGCTTAGCCTTGAGTATGGAGACCTCGCCGTTAAAATCAGGATAGCCCATGCTGAGCTTTATCATAAAACGGTCAAGCTGAGAGTCGGGAAGATTGTGTGTACCTGCCGAGCCGATAGGATTCTGGGTAGCGATAACGGTATACGGCTCAGGGAGCTTATATGTATTACCGTCAACAGTTATGCTTTTTTCCTCCATAAGCTCAAGAAGTGCAGACTGCGTTTTGCTTGATGTACGGTTTATTTCATCAGCAAGGAAAAGATTGCAGAATGCAACGCCGGGACGGAATTCAAACTTGCCGTTGCTCTTATTATAGACGGAAAATCCCGTAACATCAGACGGCAGAACATCAGGAGTAAACTGCATACGATTATGCTCGAGAGAGAGTGCTTTGGAAAATGCAAGAGCAAGAGTGGTCTTACCAACACCGGGGATATCTTCGATTAGGATATGACCCTTGCAGAGCATGGCGAGCAGAGCTTTGACGATTATAGCGTCCTTGCCGATAACAGCTTTTTTTACCTCTGCTATAACAGAATTTATTTGATTTGTGTAATATGTCTTGTCCATATTGTTTCTCCTATGAATATGATTATACTTTATTATTATAGCATTAAACGTTTACATTTGCAATAGCTCTCTGTATATTTTTATAGTTATGGCTGTAACTATTCAGTTACCAATGTTGGAATATGAAAGTGTCGAGAAAAGCCGATTTGACGTAAAACAGGGAGTATTTTTTTCTGATATTCAATGAAAAAATACAGCGGCTTGTTACTATTTTGTAACTAAGTGCAGTTAAAACCAAATTGATATTAACACTGAGTTCATATAATGTTAATTAAATAGAAATATAATCTGTGCACTTTTGCCCCGAGTAAATGAAATCCGTGGAAAAAATTAGCCACAAAATGGAAAAAATCCTGAAAGTATTGCTATTTCGGGGGAGATGTGTTATCATATCAACAGCCCGAAAATATTGAAAATGCTTTTTCAGGAAAGGATGAGTTGATGGGTAATCTCAGAGCCGCAGCTTTAGCATGCGGAGTAGTTGCTTCAGTATTGGGCGGAGGAATCGGAGTTGGATATTTAACTTCTTCGACCGTAAGTACAGCTGATATAGTCAGTGAGGATAATACAAAAACAGTTAATGTTAACAGTGTTATCGCTTCCAAATCTGTTGAGAATTCAACAGTGACAGAAAATGCAACTGCAAACAAAAGAACAACCACCAAGAAATCTTATACAGTCGAAAAATCAACGGCTGCAAGCAAAAACACAGGTGCTGCACAGGAAGGCACAACTTCACTGTACGGTATAGAGGTAGCTACAACAGCTGCTCAGATTTCAAGATCGGTGCCCGCACCGGCACATGCGCCGGCTGCAATCACACAGCCTGCTACGCAGGCATCTACAACTGCTGCGATTGTAGCAAGAGCTACAGAGGCAGTAGACAAGTCAGCTGCTGCAGTAAAGCCAGTAGTAACGACTTTATTGACGACAACAACAACGGCTACTACCACTACAACAACTACCATTACCACTACGGTAGCAACAACAACTACTACAGAGTATGTTGAACCAACAACTGAAGCTTATCAGGAGCCAACAGAGACATATGTTGAGCCTGAAACAGAGCCTGTAGTTATTGATGTTGATGTAAATGAGGGCACTTTGCCAATAAGTGATGAAGATTACATACTCCTTTGCAACGCTGTGGCACACGAAGCAGGCTGCAATTGGATCAGCACTGAGGATAAGGCAAAGGTAGTAGAAGTGATAATGAATAGAGTTAATTCTTCAAGCTTCCCGAATACTATTTACGGCGTAATCACACAGCCGTATCAGTTCTCAGGATCGTACTCATATGCAAATTTAACTACATACACATCCTACGTTTCACAGAGCGTTAAGGATGCGGTTACACTTTACTTCACACAGCCTGAATCCTTTACTCAGGGTTACATTGGCTTCTGGGGTGACGGTTACAGTAACCATTTCTATTAATAGGATCAAAACAGTCGGCTTACAGTCGGCTGTTTTTTTATTGCAATGATTGCACAGATATGGTATAAGCGCGGAGTCCGTGCCGCCTTTTTGGCCGCGCAGCTTGCTATTTTATAACTTATATGTTATAATGAATGCAAAATCGTTCAATCTACTTTTAATATAATAATCTCAGGAGTAAAACATGGATTTTGATGTAAGAAAGATCGCTGCGCTTGCAGCTCTTGAAATTAATGATGCTGATATACCGCGATTTCAATGTGATATGGAGGAAATAGCAAATATGGTATCTGAACTTCCGGAACTTGACGGTGAAACACCTATACCTGATGCTATGGAGCTGAGAAGCGATTGTGTTCAGAGTTATCCTGCGGATCGTTCCGAGCTTATGAAAAATGCTCCTAAGGCGGTAAATGGCTGTTTTGCTGTTCCAAGGACGGTGGAGTACTGATATGCTTTATGAAAGAAGTGCTTTTGAGCTTGCCGAATTGCTCAGGAACAGAAAGTGCAGCGCTGTAGAACTTCTGGATTCGGTAAAGAAAAGAGCAGTTGAGCTGCAGCCATCTCTGAATGCATATATTTCCTTTAACGATAACGCTGCAAAGGCCGCTGAAGAAGCCGACAGGAGATTGGCGCAGGGTGGAGATGTTCCTGTTCTCTGTGGTATCCCTGTCGCTGTCAAGGACAATATATCCGTAAAAGGACTTCGTACAACCTGTGCGTCAAAAATGCTTGAAAACTACGTTCCTCCGTATAGCGCATCTGCTGTGGAGCTTCTGGAGGCTGCAGGAGCAGTTATTATCGGAAAGACAAATATGGACGAATTTGCAATGGGGTCGGCATCGGATACAGGAATATTCGGAGCTGTAAAAAATCCTGTAAATACAAGCTATTCCGCCGGCGGTTCGTCAGGAGGCTCTGCCGCAGCAGTTGCAGGTGGGGCAGCCACTCTGGCACTTGGCTCTGATACAGGAGGCTCAGTTCGTCAGCCGGCTTCTTTCTGCGGAGTTGCAGGATTCTGCCCTTCATATGGTGCTGTTTCAAGATACGGACTGATCGCATTTGCTTCGTCACTTGACAGGATAGGAACGATCGGTAAGAATATCCGTGATGTTCAGCTGCTCCACAATATTATAAACGTTACAGACCCGAGAGATGTGACAAATAATCATAATTTTTTTTCGGAACACTCCTTCCACAGCTTAAAGGGGGTGCGTATAGGCATACCGGAAGAGCTTTTCGGAGATATGGTAAGTGATGATGTTAAGACTGCTGTCATTGGTGCTGTAAAGCTTATGGAGTCAGAAGGTGCTGTGATACATGATATATCCCTGCCATCTCTTTCTTCCGCAGTAAAGGCATACTATGTCATTTCTTCCGCCGAAGCTTCCTCAAATCTCGCTCGTTATGACGGCGTTCGTTACGGATTCAGAGCAGAGGGCTGCAGTTCGCCGATGGAAATGATCAGAAAAAGCCGCACAGAGGGCTTTGGTGATGAGGTTAAAAGACGTATCCTGCTGGGGACTTTTGTTCTCAGCGAGGGATGCAGCGATTCTTACTACAAACGTGCGGCACTGTTCAGGCAAAGGCTTTGCAGAGAGTTTGATGAGATCTTCAGGAGCTGTGATGCTGTTGTATCGCCTGTCTACCCTGAGGCAGGTATAAAGCTTGGCAAAGGCAAAAGACTTGCTGACATATATTCAGCTGATATATGTACTGTTCCTTCAAGTCTTGCAGGGCTTCCTGCGGTAAGCATTCCCTGCGGAACAGCCTCAGACGGCTTGCCCATAGGCTTGCAGCTTATAGGCAGAAGATACGGAGACAACGAGCTTCTGAGCATTGCGTATTGTTATGAAGTCGCAGGAGGTGTTTATCATGGCTGAGCTTGAATGCTCCATAGGTCTTGAGATACACGTAGAATTAAAAACAGCATCAAAGATATTCTGCAGCTGTAAAAATGAGTTCGGAGCTTTACCGAATACCAATGTTTGCCCCATATGTCTCGGACTTCCGGGGACTCTCCCGGTACTTAACAGCAGAGTCTGCGATTTTGCTGTTAAAATGGGACACGCTCTTGGCTGCAGGATAAATAATGTCAGCCGTATGGAAAGAAAGAATTACTTTTACCCCGATCTTCCCAAGGCTTATCAGATCTCTCAGTCGGAGATCCCCATATGCGGAAACGGAAGTCTTGATATTATTGTGGACGGTGAAGTAAAAAGGGTAGGTATCGACCGTATCCACATTGAAGAGGACGCAGGCAAGCTTATACATGATGATGGTTTTGATGGTACTCTATGTGATTATAACCGCTGCGGAGTGCCTTTGATAGAGATAGTTACAGATCCGGACCTGCACAGTTCAAGAGAGGCATATGTATTTCTCGAAACAGTCAGGAGCATACTAAGATACATTGATATTTCTGATTGCAAAATGCAGGAAGGCAGCATAAGATGTGATGTCAATGTTTCGGTACATGAGAAGGGAACTCCCCTTGGCGAGCGCTGCGAGTTGAAAAATGTCAACAGCTTCAGTGGTGCGGTAAGAGGAATAGAATACGAGATAAAACGCCAGACCGATATAATTGCTTCGGGTGGGCTGGTCGAACGAGAGACCCGTCGCTGGGATGACAAAAAGGGTGTAAGCACTATTATGCGAAGCAAGGAGGAGCTTCAGGATTACCGTTTTTTCCCTGAGCCTGATCTGGGAGCTGTTGTGATAAGCAGTGAAAGGGTGGAAGAGCTCCGCAGCGAGATACCTGAGCTTCCGAACAGAAAGATGATCCGCTATGTAAAAGAGCATGGCATGAACTGCGACGAGGCTTTTGTCATTGCAGATTCCCCTGACAAGGCTGCACTCTATGATGATTGCATATCTCTTGGAAGATGCAGACCACGCTCGGTCGCCAATCGGATACTTGGGGAAGTTACGAAGTTTATGAACGATACAGGCAGAAGTATTGCCGATACTCCGCTTACAGCACAGGCTCTTTGTGAGCTCTGTGAAGCAGCTGAAAACGGAATAATATCGAGTACCGGCGCTAAACGTGTATTTGCCGAGCTTGTAAGCTCAGGAGGCAATACAGCAGATATAATCGAAAGGCTCGGACTTGCACAGAACTCGGACGAGGAATTTCTGAGCGATATTGCGGACAAGGTCATAACAGACAATGAAAAATCCGTACGCGATTATCAGAATGGAAAGAGCAATGCATTAGGCTATCTTGTCGGACAGTCCATGAAGCTCTCAAAGGGTAAGGCTGATCCGGCCAAACTCAGAAGTATACTCGAAAACAAACTTAAAAAGGAGAATTGATATGAAATTTATATGCTATCCAAAGTGCACTACCTGTCAGAAGGCGAAGAAGTGGCTTGATGAAAAAGGCATTACCTATGAACTCAGGGACATAAAGGAGAATAATCCGACTGTGTCCGAGCTGAAGGAATGGTATAAGATCAGCGGATTGCCGCTGAAAAAGTTCTTTAACACAAGCGGACTTCTATATAAATCAATGGATCTGAAAAACAAGCTTCCTGAAATGAGCGACGATGAACAGATAGAGCTTCTGGCTTCCGATGGAATGCTCGTAAAAAGACCGATCCTTACTGATGGCAGAAAAGTAATAGTAGGATTCAGAGAAAAGGAATATGAGGAGTTTTTCAAGTAATACTAAATACGTGATTTTTTCGTTAGCCGCGGCTAATTGACAGCTGTAATACTTTGGGTTATAATTGAATTATATGGAAGGAGTTGACATATGAAGCAATATAATGTTACGGGTATGAGCTGTGCTGCATGCAGTGCACGTGTAGAAAAAGCGGTTTCAGCAGTTGACGGCGTCACATCATGTTCCGTAAACCTTCTTACTAATTCAATGGGAGTTGACGGTACTGCATCTGCTGAGGAGATCATCTCTGCGGTAAAAAAAGCAGGCTACGGAGCATCGTTAAAGGGGGCAGGCACTGATACCTCAGCAAAGGAAGACGAACTGAAAGATACGGAAACTCCTAAGATGAAACGACGTCTGATCGCTTCTCTCGGATTTCTTATAGTTCTTATGTATATCTCTATGGGGCATACTATGTTCGGAGCACCTCTGCCTTCTGTAATGGAGGGCAATCATTTGATGATGGCACTTGCGGAGCTCCTGCTTGCAGCCATAGTCATGGTCATAAATCAAAAATTCTTTATTAACGGCTTCAGGGGGATAATAAACCGTTCCCCTAATATGGACACACTTGTGGCTCTTGGCTCAGGGGCGTCATTTGTATACAGTACAGCCGTATTATTTCTGATGACTGCTGCTCAGCAGCGCGGAGACATGTCTGCGGTGTCGTCATATATGCATGACCTTTATTTTGAGTCTGCCGCTATGATACTCACCCTTATAACCGTTGGAAAAATGCTTGAAGCTCGTTCAAAGGGAAAGACCACTGATGCTTTGAAAAGCCTTATGAAGCTTGCTCCCGAAACAGCAGTGATTGTACGTGACGGTGAAGAAACAGTAGTCCCTGTGGAGCAGGTAAAGAAAGGCGATATTTTTGCCGTAAGGGCAGGTGAAAGCATACCTGTTGACGGTATAGTCATTGATGGAGAGGGTTCGGTAAACGAAGCTGCACTCACGGGCGAAAGTATACCTGTTGATAAAGCCGCAGGGGACAGCGTGTCGGCTGCAACTATAAACAGCTCGGGTTATCTTCGATGCGAAGCTACAAGAGTAGGCGAGGATACGACCTTATCGCAGATAATAAGAATGGTCAGCGATGCAGCAGCGACAAAGGCTCCGATTGCCAAGATAGCAGATAAGGTATCAGGGATATTTGTACCCGTTGTTATTGGCATTGCCCTTCTGACATTTATAGTCTGGCTTATTGTCGGACGTGAAGTTGGTTTTTCACTTGCAAGAGCGATCTCGGTTCTTGTTATCAGCTGCCCCTGCGCTCTTGGTCTGGCGACGCCTGTTGCTATTATGGTCGGAAGCGGCGTGGGAGCTAAGAACGGGCTCTTGTTCAAGACAGCAGCTTCACTTGAAGAAGCAGGCAAGGCTCAGATAATTGCTCTTGACAAAACAGGAACGATAACAAGAGGAGAACCTGAGGTCACAGATATAATTCCTTTAAACGGTTTCAGTGAGCAGGAATTACTGTCACTGGCTTATTCACTTGAGAAAAAAAGTGAGCATCCTCTTGCAAGGGCTGTTGTTCAGTATAGTACGGAAAATGCTGTTGCCTATGATGAACTGACCGATTTCAGAGTTGTTGCTGGAAGCGGTGTGTCGGGGAGATACGGAGAAAGTTCGTATATCGGCGGAAACGCTGTTATGGTAAGGCCTTATGCAGAGATAAGCGGTGAAATCTCAGCAAAAGCAGAAGAACTGTCGGAGCAGGGAAAAACTCCGCTGTTTTTTGCAATGGATGATAAACTTGTGGGCATTATAGCTGTTGCAGATGTAATAAAAGACGACAGTCCACAGGCAATACGGGAACTTAAAAATATGGGTATCCGTGTGGTAATGCTTACGGGAGATAATGAAAAAACAGCAAAAACCATAGGAGAACAGGCTGGTGTTGATGAGGTCGTTGCAGGTGTGCTTCCTGATGGTAAGGAGGCAGTTATCCGCAGGCTGAAGAAAAAGGGCAAGGTAGTAATGGTCGGAGATGGCATCAATGATGCTCCTGCGCTTACGACGGCTGACATGGGTATCGCTATCGGAGCAGGTGCTGATGTTGCTATTGACGCAGCTGACATCGTCCTGATGAAAAGCCGTCTGAGCGATGTGCCTGCGGCTGTAAGACTGAGCAGGGCGGCTCTGCGGAATATAAGACAGAATCTTTTCTGGGCGTTTATATACAATATAATAGGTATACCTCTTGCTGCGGGAGTTTATTCAAAGCTTTTCGGCTGGCAGATGAATCCTATGTTCGGAGCTGCGGCAATGAGTCTTTCAAGCTTTTTTGTTGTAACAAACGCTTTAAGGCTTAATTTCTTCAAGGTCCATGACAGCAGCCGCGATAAAAAGTTGAGGACAGAGCTTAATGACGACGGCGGTGAAACATCTGAGGTAACTGTCAGAATAAAAGGCATGATGTGTGGCCATTGCGAAGCAAGAGTAAAAAAGGCTCTTGAGGAGCTGCCATTTGTAGATGAGGCTGTTCCAAGCCACGAAAAGGGCTCGGCTGTTCTTGCATTGTCAGGCAATATTGACGAAAAGGCGGTAAAAAAGGCGATAACTGATGCAGGTTACAAGTATATCGGCTTAAACTGAGGATAAAAGCAGCTTTCAGAGCTGCTTTTTCCATATATAGGGAAATTTATTGCCGCGGACTTGCAAAAAAAAAATTAATGTGATATAATATTTAAGTATGCATTAAAACGTGACCGAAAGGCAGAGGATTATGGCTAAAAAACAAGACTACGGCAATGAAAGTATTACAATGCTCAAGGGCGCAGACAAGGTTCGTAAGCGTCCTGCGGTTATTTTCGGCTCAGACGGCTTAGACGGCTGTGAGCACTCTATTTTTGAGGTTATCTCAAATTCCATTGACGAAGCCCGTGAGGGATACGGTAATAAAATAGTCATTACTCACTTCAGGAACCACGACATCGAAGTCGAGGACTTCGGACGCGGCTGTCCTGTTGACTTTAACAATAACGAACAGCGCTATAACTGGGAGCTTGTTTACTGTGAGCTCTATGCAGGCGGTAAGTACGACGATTCGGCTGAATCATATGAGTATTCACTGGGACTTAACGGCCTGGGACTCTGTGCTACACAGTTTGCTTCCGAATTCATGGATGTTGAGGTAGTCCGTGACGGTTTCAAATATAATCTTCACTTTGAAAAAGGTGAGAATGTAGGCGGTCTGAAAAAAGAACCATGCAAGAAAAAGCAGACAGGTACAAAGACACGCTGGCGTCCTGACCTTGAAGTATTTACGGATATTGAGGTATCTGATGAATATTTCTGTGATATACTGAAGAGACAGGCAGTGGTAAACCCCAATATCCTGTTTGTTTTCCGCTCGGAAAATGAGGCAGGAGGCTTCAATGAGCAGGAATTTATTTATGAAAACGGCATTACCGACTATGTAACAGAGCTGTCGGCTGATAAGAATCTTACGTCTATCCAGCACTGGACAGCTGAAAAACGAGGCAGAGACCGTGAGGATAAGCCTGAATACAAGGTAAAGCTCGATGTAGCTGTGACTTTTTCCAATAAATTCAAGCTCACCGAATACTATCACAACTCAAGCTTTCTTGAGCACGGCGGCTCTCCCGAGGACGCTGTAAAACGTGCCTTTGTTGCCCAGATAGACAGCTATATCAAGTCCATCAACGGCTATCAGAAAAATGAGGGCAAGATAACCTACGCAGACGTTGAGGAATGCCTCATACTGGTTTCCTCATCTTTCTCCACCCAGACTTCATATGAAAACCAGACAAAGAAGGCTATCACCAATAAGTTTATCCGTGAAGCTATGACGGAATTCCTCCGACATCAGCTTGAAGTATACTTTATTGAGAACCCCGATGAAGCTCAGAAGATCGCCGAGCAGATCCTCATAAACAAGAGAAGCCGTGAAAATGCCGAAAAGGTTCGTCTTAACGTCAAGAAGAAGCTCACAGGTACTATCGACCTTGCAAATATGGTTGAGAAGTTCGTTGACTGCCGTACCAAGGATGTTTCACGCCGTGAGATATATATAGTGGAGGGCGATTCGGCTCTCGGTTCTGTAAAGCTTGCCAGAAATGCTGAATTTCAGGCTATCATTCCTGTCCGCGGTAAAATACTCAACTGCCTTAAGGCTGAATATTCAAAGATATTCAAGAGCGAGATAATCACGGATCTTATCAAGGTACTGGGATGTGGAGTTGAAGTAACGACAAAAGCCAACAAGGAGCTTTCAAACTTTGACATAAACAATTTCCGCTGGAGCAAAATTGTCATCTGTACTGATGCGGATGTTGACGGATTCCAGATAAGAACTCTTATACTTACCATGCTTTACAGACTTACTCCTACTCTTATTGAGCAGGGCTATGTTTATATCGCTGAGTCTCCGCTTTTTGAGATAAACACTAAGGAAAAGACATATTTCGCTTATACCGAGCAGGAAAAACAACGCATCCTTGAGATGATCGGAGACAAAAAG
>SFMO01000005.1 GCA_004554385.1 Ruminococcus flavefaciens | reverse complement strand
TGCGAGATCATCAATATGACCGGTGAGTCATACCGCCTCTCGCACCGCCAATCCATCACGCATTAGCCTTGTATACTTTGTGGCGAACGGCTTGTATATTTTCTGGCGGAAAATTGTATGTTTTACTTGACTTTTTACAACGTTCCTGCTGTCAAGTCTGAAGACGGACTCGATTATCTCGGAAACTGGTGCGTTGGCGTCACTGAAGCTGAGCCGGGACATTCGAAGCCTGCAAATATCAAGGAGGGCACTGTAGGCGTTGCCAAATTAGACGCTGTCGGTTATATACTTGTTCCCAAGAGCGTTACAAAAATGAGCTGGGAAATGCTAAGCGTCAAAAACAGAGTAGTAAATGCTTATGTTGATTCACATGTTATCGACTTTGACGCTTTCAAGAACGCTAAATACATGAAGAACATCTTCATATACGATCCAAAATGTGAGATATGCGCAGGTTCGCAGACTATCCCTGCAAATTATATTGATGTCGGCAATGACTCAATAATATCGCATCAGGAAAGGAAGGAACCACCCTATTCTTATTTTTACAGAACACTTATTGAGGACCCTAAGGCGGATGCCGACGAAAAAATAAATGATACTGTTATTCACGGCTTTAAAGGCTCTACCGCAGAGGTCTACGCTGAGATGTACGGTATCAAGTTCATGAATATTGAACAGAGCGGTGATGTCAATGCTGACGGAGAATTCAATGTAGCCGACCTTGTAATGATGTCAAGATACATCTATGGCATGACTACTTTTGAAGAAAGGCAGATTGCCTCCGCTGACCTCAACGGCGACGGAAACGTAGATATATTCGACATGGTCGAATTCCGCAAGAAGATACTGGAATCACTGAGAGACTAATAAAAATATAAAAAGGGACACCTCACGGTGTCCCTTTTTTGCTGTTAATTTTTAACTCTTACTTTGTGCCGTCAACAAGATATATGAACTTGACGCTGCCTTCCATCTTGTCAGAGATGCCGGAGTAGCTGTTGTACTCCTTTGAAGCCTCTCTCAGAGCCCGGAATGTATCTGTGATCTCGGGAAGAGCCTTATCCACAGCTCCTGTGAGCACTGAAATGCCCTCGTCATTGAATTTTATCATACCGTCGTTGAGCTCCTTAGCTCCGCCTTCAAGCTTCTTAGTACCGTCTGCAAGAGTTCTTCCGCCCTCTTTCAGAGTACCGATGCCGCTGTAAAGAGCCGCAGAGCCGCCCGAGAGCTTGCCTGCACCGCCGCTTAGAAGCTTTATTGAGTCGTACAATGTCTTTGTGCCGCCGCTGAGCTGTGAGCTGCCGCCGTAAAGCTGTGCGAGACCATTGTCAAGGTCTGCTGCACCTGTGCTGAGCTGACCAAGTCCGCCATTCAGTGTGAATGAACCCTGTGAGAGCTGTGCGAGACCGATGTCGAGAGCCGATGCGCCGTCTGAAAGCTGTCCGATACCGCCGCTGAGGTCCACAGCGCCCTTCGAGAGCTGACCAAGACCTGCATTTAGCGAAGAATTTCCGCCGCTTAACTGTTCTATACCTTTTATAAGTGAATCCAGACCGCCGATGAGCTGTCCGCTTCCCCCTGCGAGGGTACCGATACCGTTATCAAGAGCCGCAGCACCTGTACTCAGGTCCGATGCACCCTTTGAGAGCTGTGCCGCACCGCCCGAGAGCTGAGAAGCTCCTGCTGCAAGAGCCTTGCCGCCGTCATCAAGCTTTGCAAGTCCCTGCTGCAATGATACAGAGCCTCCCTGTGCAGCCTCAAGACCTGTGCTGAGCTGTCCGAGACCGCCGCCAAGCTGTGCTGCGCCTGTCTTTAATGAAGCAGCGCCTGTACTGAGAGCTCCGCCCTCGCCCATAGAAGCCGAGATCTGCTTCTGGCCGTCGATAGTCTGCTGAAGAGTACCTATTGCCACAGCAAGCTCCTGAGAAGGAGACTGCTGATATAATGCCTGCAATGCTGCGAGAGCCTGCTCATTTGCAGCTATAGTTGTGTCCAGTGAAGCACCTGCCTGTGCTATGCCTTCACCAAGCTGTGAAGCTCCTGCGCCAAGAGCATTTGCACCGCTAACCAGTGAAGCTGCCCCTGTCTTAGCGTTTGTGATTCCCTCTGCGAGAGTATCAGCGCCGCTCCTTGCCGAGCCTATGCCTGCTGAGAGCTGTCCTGCGGACTCGCTGAGCTTTGAAGCTCCGTCTTTGAGTGAAGCCGCACCGTCAGAGACCTGTGCAGAGCCGTCCTTGACCTGCTTGCTGCCGTCCACAAGAGCACCTGTTCCGCCACTGAGGGTATCAGCGCCCTTTCTGAGAGCAGCTGCGCCCTCATCTACTTGCTTGAAGCCTGCGGTCATAGTGTCAGAGCCTGCCTTTGCGTCCTTGAGACCGCTGCTGAGAGCCTCTGCCCCTGCACTGACCTTGCCGAAGCCCTCAACCAGTGCAGTTGAGCCGTTTTTCGCAGAGCCTATACCATCTGAGAGCTGTGCCGCACCGCCGCTGACCTGTCCGAGTCCGTCCTTCAGCTTTGATGAGCCGTCCTTTGCACTGCCCAGTCCTGTCTCGAAAACAGCTGTTGAATCAGAGAGTGTCTTAGCTCCGTCAGTCAGCTTCTTTGCGCCGCTGTCAAGCTCAGCAGCACCGTTTTTCAGCTCCAGAGAGCCGCTGAGAAGCTTATCTATTCCGCTTGTCAGGTCTCCTGCGCCGCTGTTCAGTTTCTTCACACCGTCATAGAGAGAAGCTGTGCCGTCGGTGAGCTTCTTAGCGCCGTCGCTGAGCTCTCTGAGCTTGCCCATTAAGTCATCTGTATCAACTGTCTCGTCCATATCAAGCTGAGAGAATATCTCGTTTGAAACAACTGTCACTGATGTATTCATCTCGAAGCCCTTTACGTCAGCCGAGAGCTCAAAGCTTTCGGGTATCTCGACGTCAAGACCTTCTATTTTGCCGAGGTCAAGGCTATCGCCCAGTCCGGGGAAAGCCATGCCCACAACTATGAGCTTTTCGCCGTCGGAGATGACTCTGCCGTTTGTCACCTCAACATTGAGGTACTTGTCTGTACTGAGAAGCGCAGCACTTGCAGCCATGAAAGGCACATATATCTCCTTCTCGCTGCCGTTAACCGTCTTCTTCACCTTCTGATTGTTCTTGTACGTCCAGCGTATAACAAGGTGACCGCTCTTTCCCACGATACTCTCGGGAGTTACCTTCTTTCCGTCGAGGAAATACTCCATATTCACATCTACGGGAAGCTCTTTATCGCAGCTGCCCTTGTAGTATATGTCGTCTCCGTCAGCCTTCCAGCTTATCTTTTCGCCGTTGACCTCAAAGGTCTCGTCGCCCTTGACGTTTACGATGTCACTGAGGTCTGAGATGTCGGATATGCTTGAAAGTGCAGGAGCATTCTTCAGCCAGTCGCTTACTACCACGTTCTTTACTGAGGAATCACTTTTGCAGAGCACGTATACAGTCTCGTCCTTATAGGCGCTCTCGCCGTTGTCAGCTCTTACTGAACCTTCCTCGGCAATATCATTTTCCTTGGTCTCAGCAGCTTTTTTCTCCGTCTTTCCGCTGCTGTTTGCGTATGCAATAGAGCCTGTTGCACCTGCGGATACTGCCGCAGCCATAAGTGCTGCCATTATCTTACTGAGCCTTTTCATATCTATCTCTCCTTTATATGTGTATGTGTTACGATTTAGATACCGCTTCATGCGCGGAATAAAATCGCGCTCCATAAGAAGTGAAACGCGAAAATGCCTGCGGTGGGCTCCCCGCTGAAGCCTTTAAGCGTTTTTGAATCTGTATTCGTACTTTTCTTCCTTTGGCAGGAAACCAGAACTTGTCTTGCAGATGACCTTGTCAAATACCATGAACATTGACGGCAGTACTGTTATTACTACCACCATTGAGATGAGTGCACCCCTTGCGAGAAGCATACACAGCTCTGAGATAAGTCCGATATCCGAATATACCGCAACGCCTACCGTTGCTGCAAAGAAACCGAGAGCTGATGTTATTACGGACTTTATGGATGTGCTGAGTGCAATACCAACTGATTCCTTCTTGTCCTTGCCGCTTCTTCTCTCGGTGCGGTATCTTGTAGTCATAAGTATCGCATAGTCGACTGTTGCGCCAAGCTGTATAGTTCCGATAACTATAGGAGCTATGAAAGAAAGTTTTGAACCTGTGAAATAAGCTGTGCCGAGATTTATCATTATTGCAAGCTCTATCACGGCTACAAGTATAACAGGAAGTGTTACTGACCTGAATGTTAATGCTATGATAAGGAATATTGCTCCGATGGAAAGGAGGTTGACCACCTTGAAGTCCTTGTCTGTGATAGTGATAAGGTCCTTTGTTGCAGGAGCTTCACCGATAAGCATTCCGTCAGGGTCATACTTTACTGCTATATCATTGAGCTTTGACAACTGAGCGTTGACTTCGTCGGAAGCCACCTCATACTCAGAGCCTATAAGCATTATCTGCCAATCTCCGCTCTTGAGGACATCTCTCACGTCATCGGGAATGACCTCCTCGGGAACAGCCGAGCCTACCAGAGAATTGAAGCCCATTGCGAACTGAACACCGTCAACGCTCTTTATCTCAGTAAGCATTTTGTTTGCATCTTTAGCGCTCATATCTGATTTTACCATAAGGATATGTGTACTGTTCATGTTGTACTCCTCGGCAAGCTTGGTATTTGCAATAACGCTGTCGAGGTGTTCGGGAAGAGTACTGTCAAGCTTATAATAAACACCGTAGTGGCTGTTTCCGTAAAGTGCAGGGATAAGGACTACTATTGCTGCCGTGAGGAATATCCATGCATTTTTTACGATGAAGCCCGATGTACGTCTGAAGCCCGGAAGGAAATCCTTGTGGGAGGTCTTTGAGATAGCCTTATCGAAGATGAGTATCATTGCAGGGAGCACTGTTACGCAAGCGATAACGCCGCATACAACGCCCTTTGCCATTACTATTCCCAGGTCAAGACCAAGGGTGAATGTCATAAAGCACATTGCAAGGAAGCCTGCCACCGTTGTGAAGGAGCTTCCCACAACTGATGTGATAGTTGCGGCTATCGCATGAGCCATAGCATCCTGTCTGCTGTCGGGATAGTAGTTCTGCTGTTCCTTGTAGCTGTGCCAGAGGAATATGGAGTAATCCATGGTAACGCCGAGCTGAAGCACCATTGCAAGAGCCTGTGTTATGAATGAGATCTCTCCGAGGAAATAGTTCGTACCAAGATTCCATACCACAGCAAAGCCTATGCTGAGCATGAAAAACAGCGGTATAAGGAAGGAATCCATAGTCACCATAAGGACTATACTTGTAAGAACTGCCGCAATAACGGCATATATAAGAGTTTCACTCTGTGTCAGCTTCTTCATGTCAAGGGTAATTGCCGACATACCGCTGACAAAGCACTGATCCGAAGTAATGTCCCTTATCGTCTCAACAGCGTCGAGAGTGCCGTCAGCCGAGGTAGTATCATCAAAGAATACCGCCATCATGGTGTTGTCGCCCTTATTGAAGAAGTCGTATATATCCGACGGGAGTACCTCCTTCGGAATAGTGCAGCCCGTCATGGACTGATAGCAGACCACATTTGAAACGTGCTCAACATCTGCTATTTTATCGGCAGTCTCCGCCACGTCCTTGTCGCTCATTCCCTCAAGCATCACAAGGGAGAAGCCGCCGTTTCCGAATTCATCCTTAAGTATATCCTGACCTACCATAGTATTTATATCCTTTGGAAGGTAGGAAAGAATATCATAGTTTACACGGGTCTTCAGGAAGCCCATTGCCGAAGGTATGAGCAGTACCGCGCCTAATATAAGTATAAGTGCGCGGTGCTTAGCTATCCATTCACCGAATTTCAGCATATTATCATCCTTTCTTTAGCTTCAGCGAGCATATATTGAAAGTCCGTGAGCCGTAATACCTTTAGGAGAAGCATTAGTCTTAACTGTCTTGGGGAAAGAACAGAAATCGAAACAGCTGCACGGACATTCAATATATGCCCGTTTTCTTTGTTATTTCATAGTATATTACAAAACTGACCGTTAGTCAACTGCAACTTTGTCAAAAAATGACTCTCAGTCATATTTTTTGTAGACCTGCACAATTATGCCGCCTGACATTCCCGACCATTGGTCATTTTTTCACCCTTGACAGGCTCTGTTTTTAGGGATATAATAAAATTTAGCAGAAAACAGTATGGAATACCACCCTCGGTGTTCCGCACCAAAATCAACGGATAAAAAGAGAGGGGCGTTTTAATGGGAAAGGTCGATATCAACAAGAAGCTCAAGGAAAACTCTCTGCTGAAAACAGCCTTTGAGTTCTTCACCACAAAAGGCTTTACCAAGACTTCCATAACCGACATCGTAAATAAGGCAGGCGTTGCCAAAGGCACGTTTTACCTCTATTTTAAGGATAAATATGACATACGAAACAAGCTAATATCCCATAAATCAAGCCAGCTTTTCAAAAATGCCGAAGCCGCTCTCGGCGAAGAGCTGAATACTCTTACCTTTGAGGACAAGCTGATAAAGATAATCGACAATATCATCAACCAGCTCAATGAAAACCAGTCGCTTCTCACCTTTATTTCCAAGAATCTCAGCTGGGGCATATTTAAAAATGCCATTACATCACCCAGTTCAGATGATGATATAAACTTCTCCACCATATATGACAAGCTTATCTCAGAATCTCCAAACGGCTTCCGTGACCCGGAAATAATGCTTTTCATGATAATCGAGCTTGTAAGCTCCACCTGCTACTCATCAATACTCTACAAGGAACCATGCTCCATTGAAAAGCTCAAGCCTTATCTGTATAACTCCATAAGGCTGATAATCGCACAGCATGAGAAATAATAAAAAGGCAGTCTTCAGTGTGCTTCCATTAACAGAAAAAGTGGTTTTACCGAGCCTGAATTATGGGCTCGGTAATTTTATGCCACGATCTCGCCATAGGGAGCACCCCTCGGACTGCCTTTTATCTTGTTATGTTTTTAAGCCATTTATACTTCATGTAATGCTTGTATACCGCAGGTATTTTCACGAATTCGTCCAGCGTCAGTATAAAAGCCACCGCCAGCACAGGGAGCTTCAGCAGAAAGGCTCCTATCATGCCCATTGGCACAACCACGCACCACAGCGTGACAATATCGCATATCATGCCGAATCTTGTGTCTCCGCCCGACGGGAATATACCGCTTATGATAGTGGAATTCAATGAATTTCCGATGATGTAATAAGCCGCCATGAACATCATAAACTTTAAGTAATACTGCGCCTGATCGTTAAGAACTATTACCTTCAGTACAATCGGTGTTACCGCAAGTATAACAACTCCCGAAACCGCACCTATTACCAGCGAAAGCCTTACGAACTTTCCGCCAGCCTTTTTGGCGGCTTCTATCTCGTTTCTGCCAAGCATACCGCCGAGTATTATCCCAACTCCTGCCGCAATGCCCCAGCACAGGCTTGCGATCATGCTTCTGACGATGCTCGCTATGGAATTAGCCGCTACTGCGTCGCTTCCCAGTCTTCCCATGATGACTGAGTACATGGTAACTCCGCCGCCCCAGCCAAGCTGATTGAGAAGTATGGTCCGGGTATACTTTACGTAGTCCCTGTGGAGGACGGGATTCCCAAGTCTGATCATTTTTCCAATACGAAGGGGCGGACATTTTCCGCGGAGCATTACCGCAATAATGAAAATGCACTCAAACGCTCTTGCAAAAACCGTTGCCAGTGCCGCACCTGCAATGCCCATTTCGGGGAATGGTCCGATGCCGAAGATGAAAAGCCAGTTAAGCAGGATATTCAGCACTACGGAAAGACTTCCGATAAGAGAGCTGAGCCCTGCGCAGTCACAGACCTTCATAATTCCGAAATACGCCTGCGAAAAGCCTGCAAGCACATAGGAAAGCGCTACAACCCGCAGATATACGCCGCCAAGGCGAATTAGCCCGGGCTTGTTTGTGAATATCTGCATTATGTATTCGGGAATTATAAATGCCGCCAGAGTGAAAAGAGCTCCCACGATAAGAGAATACCGCATTGTGAGGGCAAGTACCTCCTCAACGGTACGGCTGTCCTTTTTGCCCCAGTACTGAGCCGCAAGAACATTGCAGCCCGATATGAAAGCCATAAAGAAAAGGCTGTACACGAAGGCTATCTGTCCTGCAAGCGATGACGCCGAAAGTGAATCCTGGTCGAGAAATCCCAGCATAAAAGCGTCCGAAGCTGATACCAGTGATGACATAAAGTACTGGAAGGCTATAGGCGCAACTATGGTGAATAATTTTTTGTATAATCCTTTATCTTTCATATATCTCCTTTGCAAATACTCAGAATCAAAAAGCTGCCGCACAACTGTGCAGCAGCTGTATTGCTTATATTAAACCGCAGCCTTGTCGTTTTCCGACTTAGCTTCATTTTCCTCAGCCTTATCGGGAACGCTTACCTTTTCGATGTCAGCGCCCAGTGCACGGAGCTTTCCTTCCATGCAGTCATAGCCTCTTTCGATGTGGTAGATATCCTCGATCTCTGTGACACCGCTTGCAGCAAGACCTGCAATTATCAGTGCCGCGCCTGCTCTAAGATCACAAGCCTTTACGGGAGCTCCCATAAGCTTGCCTGTTCCCTCGATAAGAGCGACCTTTCCGTTTACGGTTATATCCGCGCCCATTCTTCTGAGCTCGTCCACGTAGCGGAAGCGCTGTTCCCAGATGTTCTCGGTTATAATGCTCGTACCCTGTGCAAGACAGAGCAGAGTAGCTATCTGAGACTGCATATCAGTCGGGAATCCCGGGTGAGGAGCTGTCTTGACATTTGTCTTTACAAGAGGTCCGTCCACCCAGACTCTGATGCTGTCATCAAACTGTTCAATATTAACGCCGATCTTTTCAAGCTTCTTTGTGATCGACTCAAGATGCTTTGGAATTACATTCTTGATGAGCACGTCGCCCTTTGTAGCGGCAACAGCCACCATAAATGTACCTGCCTCGATCTGATCGGGGATAACAGCGTAGGTAGTACCGTGAAGGTGTTCAACACCTCTGATCTTGATGACGTCCGTACCTGCGCCCATTATGTTAGCGCCCATAGAGTTGAGGAAGTTTGCGAGGTCAACGACATGTGGCTCCTTAGCCGCATTTTCGATGACAGTAAGTCCCTCTGCCTTGACAGCAGCAAGCATGGCATTCATAGTAGCTCCGACAGTGACAACGTCGAAGAATATCTGATTGCCCTTGAGCTTATCCGCAGAAAGGTCTATCATGCCCTGGCTGAGAGTATGCTTTGCACCGAGAGCTGTGAACGCCTTGAGGTGCTGATCGATAGGACGATCACCCAGAGGACATCCGCCCGGCATAGAAACTCTTGCCTTATTGAATTTTCCGAGGAGTGCTCCAAGGAAGTAGTATGAAGCACGCATCTTTCTTGCATACTCATAAGGAACGCAGAACTTGTCGATAGTAGTAGGATCGATCCTGTAAGCGTCCTTACCTATATTTGTTACCTCAGCACCCATTTCCTTAAGGATCTGGATACAGATTCTGACATCGCTGATGTAGGGCACATTTTCTACGGTACATGGTTCATCTGAAAGAATAACTGCGGGAAGAATAGCTACAGCCGCATTCTTAGCTCCGCTTATTGTGACTTCACCCTCAAGGCGTCTTCCGCCTTTTACAACAAACTTATCCAAATATTTTCTCTCCTTATTTTTCGGGTATCTTTATCTTTTCCCGAATTTCTTTCTTTTGTTCCTCGGCATAAAACGCCGACAATTTAAACAAGCTGGTTTTGCTGAAGATTATTATTTTTTATAATCGGAAATATTGAAGCGGACCGGCTCGTCCTTGTATTCCGAAACCTTTACATACTCAATGGTAACGTCCTTTTTCGGCTTATCGCTGTCATCAGTCTCAACATTCTGGACATCGAAGACGATATCAAGTCCGTCGAATACCTGACCGAAGATAGTGTAGCCGCCGTCGAGCCACGGTGTACCGCCGTTTGAGGAATAGATCTCAGCCTCATTATCGGTAAAGTCATAGCCCTGATCCTCGATCTCCTTGATCTGATCCTTGTCGTACACCTGACCTGTAACTATATAGAACTGGCTTCCGCTTGAAGCGGTAGAGCCGCTGTTTGCGTATGCAACAGCGCCTGCGGCATGGATAAGATGAGGATCTGTACCGTCGTCAAAGCCCTTTTCGTAAATGGACTCGCCGCCTGTACCGTCGCCCTTGGGATCGCCGCCCTGTATCATGAAGTCCTTGATGACTCTGTGGAAGGTAAGACCGTCATAGTAGCCCTTTTCTGCGTGTTCAAGGAAGCTTGGAACTCCCTTTTCTGCATACTCGGGGAAGAGCTTGATCTTTATCTCGCCGTCATATCCCTTGAGCTTCATGGAAACCACCTTTTCACCCTCCTTAGGAGCAGTGAAGTTGGATATGGTAACATTTTCCTTGCCTGTGGAGTTTCTGATCTCGTCAGCGTCGAAATCCTCATAATCATCGATATACCAACGTATATCCTCGCCGTTGTACTCTTCAACGGTAACTGATTCCATGATAACGTCCTTGTAAGGCATGCTGCTCTGAGCGTCTACGGCAACATTCTGTATCTTGAAGATTATGTCAAGACCGTCAATGACCTGACCGAAAACGGTGTAATTTCCGTCCAGCCACGGTGCACCGCCAACCTTTGTATAGAGAGCCTTTGCGTTATCTGAGAAGGCATATCCGCCTGCTGCATAGTCGTCGAAATTCTGCTCTGTGGGAACTGTACCTGTTACTATATAGAACTGGCTTCCGTCAGTTGCTGTGCCGCCGCTGTTTGCGTAAGCAAGAGCGCCTGCAACATGGATGAGATGTGGATCTGTGCCGCCGTCGAACTTGCCGCCCCAGACGCTTTCGCCGCCCATACCTGTTCCTTCGGGATCGCCGCCCTGTATCATAAACTCATTGATAACTCTGTGGAACTTCAGTCCGTCATAGTATCCTTTTTTTGCCAGCTCAACGAAGTTCTCAACACCCTTTTCCGCATATTCGGGGAAAAGTCTGAACTTTACGGTACCGTAATCCTTTATCTTCATAGAGATTATGGTATCGCCCTTCTGTGGAGCTGTAAAATTGGCTATATCAACATTTTCCGCAGTTAACTTTTCTGTGGAAGTCTCCGTTGTTTCGGAGCTGCTGCTCGAATCTGATGTATTTGCGGTCGTACTGCCGCTTTCCTTTGCCTCCTTGCCGCATGATGTGAATGCAGAGAACACCAGAGTTGTACAGAAAAGACCTGCAAGAATTTTTCTAAACATAATTTCACTCCTTGAAAACGTGAAACTTCGTGATAGTATGTTCAAAACTGAACAAAAAACTACACTTCAACTTATATATTATACACTACAAAAACCATTTTGTAAAGGGTTTTCACATATTTTTGTATTTTTCGGACAAAGCGGACCGCCTGAGGAGAGCCCCCTTTGGCGGAATCGCGGCAAAAAATGCCATGCTCATAATCAAAACATGAATCTCGCTGTTTCGGCTAAAGCGAGCCGTCTGAACGGAGTATTTCTTCCGTAAACAACGGTTATTCCTGTTATTTTTCAGCCTTTTCGGCAGCTTCATCCTTAGCCGAATAGGTGCTTATCGTAACAGAATTTATCATAACGTCCTCAACGGGGACCTTATATACGCCTTGTTCATTTGTTTCCAGATTCGCAAGCTTCTCCACAACGTCAAAGCCCTTGTAGGTCTGACCGATAACGGTGATCTGCTGCGAAAAATTGGGCACTCCGCCATGCTCGATAAAAGCTTTGCCAAGCTCCTCGTTTTCCGAGACCTCCATTATCTCCTTCTTGATATCGTCATTAAAATCAATAGTATTGACCGTCATAAAGCGGCTTCCGTTGTAGTATGTTCCGCCGCCGAGGATCTTCTCCTTGAAGCTTCTCTCCACAGTGGTGTTCATAGCCAGTACAGCACCCTTGAAGGGCCACAGATCCTGATTAAGCTCTCTCTCCACAAGCTCGTGGGAGTTATCGTTGGCATTGCCGTTTTTGTTCGGAGCTCCTGCCGCAGAGTATGCTCCGCTCTCGGAGTGGAACACATAGGTGTTGTTATAGTAGCCCTGCTCCGCAAGCTCTGTGAAGTTTGCAACAGCCTTTGGAGAATACTGCGGATAAAGCACGAAGCGGTACTCGCCGAGGGTCGTATCGACTATTGCTATAGGATCGCCGTCCTTCGGAGGATCGAGCTGTACAAGCTTCATGGTCTCGGGATCAATGGTTATATAGTTGTTGTTCCTTGCCATAAGGGTATTGCTGAGCATTATCACCAGTGATGAAACACCCATTATAAGAGTAAATATCAGAACGAGTCTGACAACATTGTTCTTTTTCAGCATATATTTATCCTTTCAAAAGCATACTGCCTTTATTATAACCAATATGAAGCCGTTTGTCAATAACTTGCAGAAAATGGTACATCAAGCCCATTTTTTTGCATCGCCTGATCCACAATAAAAAAACGGGCATACTGCCCGTTTTTTACATATCGTTTCTGTTTTCCAGCGCCTTGAAAAGCGTGACCTCGTCGGCGTATTCAAGTATACCGCCAACAGGAAGTCCGAATGCCAGTCTTGTGACCTTTATGCCCATAGGCTTAAGCAGACCTGCTATGTACATAGCAGTAGCGTCACCCTCAACAGTAGGGTTTGTAGCCATTATGACCTCTTCCACACCGCCCTCGGATATCCTCGCAAGAAGTTCCTTGACGCGGAGCTTGTCGGGAGTTATACCGTCCATGGGGGAGAGCAGACCGTGAAGCACATGATAAACGCCTCCGTACTCTCTTGTACGCTCAAAGGCTGTGACATCTTTTGGGTTCTCGACAACGCATATAACGCTCCTGTCGCGCTCCGGATCGTCGCAGATAGGGCAAATATCCCTCTCCGTGAGGTTCTGGCAGCACTTACAGCAGTGAACGTTCTTTTTTGCGTCAATGAGCGCTTTTGCGAAGTCCTCAACAGCCTCGGTATCCATTGACATTATGTGATACGCAAGTCTCTGTGCCGATTTCATGCCGATACCCGGAAGGGAAGCGAACTTCTCCGCCAGTATGACCAGTGGAAGCGCGTTATGATCCGCCATTCTTTATCAGAAAAGACCGGGGAGAGATACTCCGCCTGTGATCTTGCTCATTTCTGTCTCTGTAGTGGTCTCAACGTTGTTTACAGCCTCATTTACAGCGCTGATGATGAGATCCTGAAGCATATCGATATCCTCGGGGTCAACTACCTCAGGCTTGAGTGTGAGAGACTTGATGGTCTTCTTTCCTGTTATAGTTACCTCAACTGCACCGCCGCCTGCTGTAGCAGAGAAATCTCTTGCCTCGATATCTTCCTGAAGCTCAGTGATCTGATCCTGCATTTTCTGAGCCTGCTTTATCATCTGGTTCATGTTCTGAGCGCCGCCGCCGTTGATATTTCTTGGTATTCTTGCTTTCATCTTAAAATTCTCCTTTGAAAATAAAGTTTCTTAGTTTTATATCAAGCAAATTATATTTGCTTTTGAGCTTTACTGATTTTCCACCGCTGTTTCTATTTTGCTTTCCATAGCCTTTTTAATGAGGCTTTCCGCAAGATTCTTCTGCTCTGAGACAGTAGTCGCGCACCTTGCCTTGATTATGAAGCGCTGACCAAGTACGCTGGCGATAGCCGCTCCCAAAGAATTAGCGTTTTCCTTGACCTTGAACAGCTCCATAAAGAAGCGGTTCTGAGCAGTTATAAAGATATAGTTTCCTGCTGTACCTGCAAAAGAGCCGTCAAGACTTCCTGCAACGGCAGGATTGATCTTTCTGAATTCTTCAAGTATCTCGCCCCAGCGTTCACAGTTGACGATGTCCTCGGGTCTCAGCTTCTTTATATCTATAGTAGGGATGATCTTCTCGTCCGCAGGAGCGGCGCTTGCCTCCATGACCTCGGGCTGTTCCTCAGCAGGAGCCTGTCCTGCCGCAGGGATAACTCTCGGCATGGTATTTATCTTATCCTCTAACTGTTTTATTTTATCATATATTTCCGAATTGTCAATACCCTCCGCGGTATTCTTTACATTTCCGCAAAGTTTTATAAGTGACATCTCGAACTCAACACGCTTGTTCATAGCTCTCTGCATACGCTCGCGGCATTCCTGCAGAGCTGAGAGCCTGTCCATGACTGTAGGCAGGTCAGACTTATCCGCGATAGCCTTCAGACGCTCCAGTTCATCGGGCATACAAACTATGAGCTTGTCAGCCGTATCGGGAGAAGCCTTTATTAGCATGACATTTCTCAGCTGAGTTACCAGCTCCTCGCAAAGCCTTGTGAGGTCCTTTGACATATCATAGAGGTCTGCGGTAATGGAAAGTGCCTTCGGAGTATCGGAATCGGAGATCGCGTCAAGCATGTCGTAGAGGTAGTCTCTGCCTGCGATACCTGCGGCATTGGAGACAGCCTCGGCGTTTATGACCTCAGCGCATACCGAGCACTGGTCGAGAAGTGATACTGCGTCACGCATACCGCCGTCGGCAAGCTTGGCTATCATAGCCGCACCGTCCTCGGTGAGGTTCAGTTCCTCCTGCTGAGCGATATAGCTTATACGTGAAGCGATGTCCTCAGCCTTTATCCTGCGGAAATCATAGCGCTGACAGCGTGAAACGATAGTTGCAGGGACTTTGTGTATCTCGGTGGTGGCGAGAATGAACTTCACATACGGGGGCGGCTCCTCCATTATTTTCAGCAAAGCATTGAATGCGCCCGGAGAGAGCATATGCACCTCGTCTATGATGTATATTTTATAAGCTCCGCGCTCGGGAGTATAAACAGCCGCGTCCCTGAGGTCACGGATATTGTCTACACCGTTGTTTGAAGCCGCATCTATTTCTACTATATCCGTGAGAGCTCCGCTGTCTGCATCGCGGCAGATGTCGCACTCAAGGCAGGGATTGCCGTTTTTCATATTGCGGCAGTTCACGGCTTTTGCAAGGATACGTGCACAGGTGGTCTTACCTGTACCTCGTGAGCCTGTAAAAAGGTATGCATGGGCAGTCTTTCCGCTGATTATCTGATTTTTCAGAGCTTCTGTGGTATATTGCTGGGATATGACATCATCAAAGGTCATGGGACGCCATTTGCGGTAAAGAGCCTTGTACACAGCCTTTCCTCCTTTACAGTTTTCTGATGAATTGGTCTTTTTGCAGGGCAACAGTGCCCTTGTAATATTTCATAAAGTCTACGGGATTGTCGATATTATGGACTATTGCAAGCTTGTAGAGCTTCTCCGCCTCGTCGTAGTGCCCGAGGAGCACGTTTGCGATAGCCGCACCGCCAAGAGCGTTTGCGTAGTCCTCACGTCTTTCGATAGAGTCGCTGAACCATTTCAGAGCCGATTCGCCGTCGTACTCCTTCAGGTAGACGTTGCCCATCTCACAGCGGAGCTTATTGCTGTATTTGTATCCGTCCTCCTCCATAAGGCTCTCATAAATAGCCATAGCGCGTTTAGGGTCGCCGTTTATGGAGTAGCATCTTGCAATGAATATCGGGAGCTCAGGGATATAGAATCCGTTCTCCTGAGCGTTTTTGTAGCATATTATAGCATTGGGATAGGCATCAAGGATATCGTAGCACCGCCCGCGGTAGAACTCGTTGACGGCGGTCTCCTCCTTTGAAAGGTCATTTTCCTCTCTGCCGAGGTCTGTGAAAGCCTCCAGTGCCATTCGGAAATTGTTCTTGTGGAACAGGTTCAGCCCCTTCTCAAAGCGCCTTGACTTGCGGTTTATCCCCGTAAAGGCATTGCCTATGAGCTCGTCATCAAACTGATGAAAGATGCTCTTTTTGAATCTGATTATCTCTACGAAGGAAATGCAGAGCCAGTGGAACAGAAAAATGACTGCCATATACATTACAACAAACGGATAAGTCGCTTCTCTGTCGCCGAAAAAGACAAGTGCTGCAAAAATGAACAAGGAGAATACAAAGGAAGCTGCAAGAGCCTTCGGGATACTGCGCCAGAAACACAGCAGGACTCGCTTTGCCCGTGCTGCCAGTATGGAACGGAACATTCTTATCCCCCCTATTAAAGAAAAATTCCGGAACATAGATGTGCAGGCTTGCTGCGGCACACAAAACGCACCGCTTAATGCTGCTCGGTCTCCCGCCTGACATGGTTCACGGGGTCTTGTTGCACAGGGCCCACACATCTATATTTCGGAATTTCACACCCGTTTATACGAGCAGACGATGCTCTTTTAATATATTATCATAAAAGCAAACTTTTGTCAAGCAAAAAATTTGAACAGATAGCGAATCTCACATGCAGTCTCCGTTTTTTCCGCAAAAATCAAGATTTATTGACATATTTTATCCCTTGTGATATACTTATATAAAATTGCTTTTAGAAAGGACACGTTATGGACTCTCCCGAAATACTATACATGGTCGTTCCCTGTTATAATGAAGAGGCAGTCCTCAGAACCACCGCGGAACAGCTTAAAATAAAATACACCTCTCTCATCTCATCAGGGCTTATCTCCCCCGAAAGCCGTATAGTCTTCGTCAATGACGGTTCTGCTGACGGGACATGGGAGATAATCCGTGAGCTTCACAGCACAGACCCGAAATTCTTTTCAGGTATCGACCTCGCCCACAACAGAGGTCACCAGAACGCCGTTCTTGCAGGACTTATGACCGTAAAGGACCTCTGCGATATGTGCATAACAATGGACGCAGACCTTCAGGACGACATCAACACCATTGACGAAATGGTAAAGAAATACTATGAGGGCAATCAGGTTGTATACGGTGTAAGAAGTGCCCGTGACACCGATACCTTCTTCAAAAAGACCACTGCCGAGGGATTCTACAAATTCATGAAGGCAATGGGCACTGATGTCATATACAATCACGCCGATTTCCGCCTTATGAGCAAAAGAGTACTTCAGGAGCTTGCAAACTTCAAGGAGGTAAATCTTTTCCTCCGCGGAATGGTGCCGCTCATAGGCTTCAAGAACTGCAAGGTGTACTACGAACGCCATGAGAGAGCCGCAGGCGAGAGCAAGTATCCGCTGAAAAAAATGATCTCATTCGCTGTAAACGGCATAACCTCGTTCAGTACAAAGCCGCTCAAGCTCATTACCGCTCTTGGACTTATCATGTCCGCAGTCAGCGTTATTGCCTTTATATGGGCATTTATCACCAAGATAGCAGGCTTCACCGAGCACGGCTGGTCGAGCACTATGTGTTCAATATGGCTCATCGGCGGTCTTCAGCTCTTCTGTCTGGGCATAATAGGAGAGTACATAGGCAAGATTTACGCCGAGGTCAAGCAGCGTCCGAGGTTTATCGTTGCGGAATTTCTCAACGATACCGACGATAATAACGATAAAAACCACACATAAGGAGATAAAGAATGGACTCTTTACTGACGAGCATAGAAGGATTTCTCTCACAATACTGGGCTGTCATTTTATTTATTATAGTGCTGATAGTACTTATAAAAATAAAGCACAAGATAAAAAAGGCGGTATTTTTTGCCGTACTTATCGGTGCAGCCCTTTTCGCATCAGGCTTTACGTTCTTCAATTTCGGATAGCCCTGTGAGCTGATATGAATATAATGAAATACCGGACCTTAAATCAAAGGTCCGGTATTTTTTATGTCATGATTCCGCCAAAAGGCTTTATCTGAGATACTCCTCGATAACGTCCAGCTCGCCGTATGTACGGAGCAGTGTATATCCCGTATTTTCCAGCACAGCGTTGACAAAGTCATCACGCTCAATGCGGTCGGGACGGGCGTGAGAGGTATCATCAAGCTCAATAAGCGCCACTATGGACGTCTCCTCATCCGCAAGGGCAAAGTCTATGTGCTTGGATTTTATCTTGTTGAAACACTCCATCCAGAAAGGATTTTCGGCTTTTGGCTTCGGCTCGATAAGGTCGGCAAGCCTCACCTTGGTGAAAACGCTCAGACCGTATTCGTCGGCAAGGGGCTTGAGCCGCTTGTAGAACTCATATTCACGGTCTGTGAGGACGGTCTTTGCATTGTAAAGCCTGGTTATATCGGGCTTGCGGAGCCGCCTGTACAGCCATACACAAAAGGCGGCAATAAGCACGATAACGAGAAGTGCAAGTATTTCGTTTCCGTTCATGGTAATAGCGGAGCTTTATATTTCGGAAATAGTACTGATGACCTTGCCGCTCTCATCGACCTCGACGATACTGCGTCCTGAGGCGCCTGTGCCTCCGCTGACGAACAGTCTTCCGTCAGAAGCTGATATACCTGCGATAAAGTCGCATTTTCCGATGTCATCCGCAGTGATGAATGCAGAGGAACTGCCGTTTTTATCAATAGCGTAGACAGTTTCAGAATCGGCATAGTATATTTTGTCGTTATACAGGCAGAAGCATGTGCAGCCTGCCTCAGTCATCTTTTCCTCACTGCCCCCTGCAAGCGGTATCCTGCGGAGAGCGCGGTCCTTGATGTAGTAGAGCCACTGGTCAACGATATATGGGCTGTCGCCTGAGTTAACCTCGGTGAAGCTGTCCTTATCAGTGAATATGCGGACGTGCTCGGCGATACCTATGCGATAGGTGCAGAGAAAGGCTTTTTCGCCGTTAATCTCCGCATTTCCTACTATTCTGGCTCCGTGGTATTCGATATTATATTCGTCCCTGTCATTTTTGCCAGAATAGTCCATGGACTTTATGACAGTACCCTTCGATGTGTCACAGGCAAAATATATCCTGTCGCCTGTGAAGAAGAAGCTCTCACGGGAAGGTACAGACTCTTCTGACTTTGTCTCGCTGCTGAGTAGCTTTGAATTCTTTCCGTCATATACGCACAAACCCTCGTCGGGAGAGTAATAGTAGATATTCTCGCCGTCGGTATGGAGCAGAAGGCTCTTTTCGGGGAGGTCAAGAGTGGTCTTGCCGCCCTTGCCGTCGTCCTTTACAAACACCTCGCTGTGGTCGTCAGAGCCGTCTTTTTCAGTGGAATAAACGTAATCTCCGCTGTCAAGGATATACAGGAGCTGAGGGCGGTTCTGTGCGCAGTCCTCATCGGGAGTTCCGAAATCATCGGCTGCCGCAGTCGCTTCTTCAGTCGTTTTCTCCTCAGTCTGAGGAGCTGTTTCTGTTTCGTCGGCAGAAGTGATCTCTGTTTCCGCAGTCCCGTTTACAAAGGAGTTATTATTGTTGTCGGAGCAGCCTGAAATGAAGGGCGCTGCAATAAGCGCCCCTGTCAAAGCCGCAATAATACGGTAATTCTTCATCAGTCAAATCTCTCGTCAATAACACGGGCAGTTTTCTTCATGCTTCTCGGAAGAACTCCTACCTCAACTACCTTTACGATAGGAGTGAAGCCTATCCTGCTCTTTACCTTTTCAGCTATCCTGTGGCTCAGTGACTCAAAGTCCACATCGCCTGTAGATTCAACGTAGATACGCATAGTATCCTTGCCGTCAAGGTGAGAGATGCGTATCTGATACTCGCTGTTTATCTCGCTGAAGTTTGCAAGCACCTCTTCTATCTGGCTCGGGAATACATTTACGCCCTTTATCTTCATCATGTCGTCTGTACGTCCCATGATAGTGTCAAGACGGGGGTAGCATCTTCCGCACTTGCACTTACCGGGGATTATTCTTGAAAGGTCGTGTGTTCTGTAACGGATAAGGGGAGCGCCCTCCTTGACGAGAGTTGTGATAACTATCTCGCCCATTTCACCGTCGGGAACAGGCTCACCTGTCTTAGGGTCTATGACCTCGATGTAAAGGAAATCGTCCCAGTAGTGCATACCCTCGTTGTATTCGCAGTTGATACCGATTCCCGGACCGTAGATCTCGGTAAGTCCGTAGATGTCGTAGAGCTCGATACCCAGTGATTCAGCGATATGCTTGCGCATTTTGTCGCTCCATCTCTCAGAGCCGATAACGCCCTTCTTGAGGTGGATATTCTCCTTTATACCGCGCTTCTCGATCTCTTCAGCGAGAAGGAGAGCGTATGAAGATGTGGAGCAGAGAACAGTGCTCTTCATGTCCTGCATCATCTGGAGCTGCTTGTCGGTATTTCCGGGACCCATAGGTATTACCATAGCGCCAAGCTTCTCGGCACCGTTCTGGAAGCCGATACCTGCTGTCCAGAGTCCGTAGCCGGGAGTTATCTGGATACGGTCCATATTTGTGATGCCTGCTGTCTCATAGCAGCGCTTGAACATGATAGCCCAGTCGTCAACGTCCTTTGCTGTATAAGGGATAATTACAGGAGTACCTGTGGTTCCCGATGATGAGTGGATACGGACTATCTCCTCTTCGGGAGCTGTCATAAGTCCGAGAGGATAAGCGTCACGGAGGTCCTTCTTCTCGGAAAAGGGGAGCTTTGTGAAGTCCTCGGGAGTTTCAACGTGAGTGATGCCTGCCTCTGCAAGCTTTTTTCCATAGAAGCTGCCTGCCTCAACAAGAGCCTTGATACGGTCATTGACCAGGTCGAGCTGTGCCTGTGTTATCTGCATTTTTTTCTTTCCTTTCGATCATAGACTATAACGCAGAGCCTTGCTGTTAAGCTCTACAAACTGCGGTTTTACTGTCTTTTTCATGGTGTCCTCTATATCGTCTACAGAGAATGGCAGCACGTCGTTGCGTACTGACGCTCCCAACATTATCATATTGAGTACCTTCGGCGAGCCTATCTCCTCACAGGCTTTAGTACCGTCAACGAGCAGCACGTTCTTTACGTTGCGCTGGAGATACTCTATCATTTCTCTGCCTGTGTAGTCAGAGCCGCTTAATGTAGCAGTAACAAGCATTATGGGGTGGGTATTGACTACCACCTGACCGCCGTCCTTGAGGTATGGCAGCATACGTACTGCCTCAGCAGGCTCGAAGCCGATGATTATATCAGCAGTTTTCTCGGGGAACATTGGACAGTAAATGTCGTCGCCCAGTCTCAGGAAGCTGAAAACGCTTCCGCCCTTCTGAGCCATACCGATAGTCTCGGCGCTCATTACGGGGATATCGTGCTCCATAGCAGTAGCGGCAATGAGCTTTGAGGTAAGAACGATTCCCTGACCGCCTACGCCGCAGATAAGGATATTACTCTGCATCCTTGCCACCTCCTATTGCTCCGAAAGGACATACCTGTGAACAGAGTCCGCAGCCCGTACAGAGCGAATTTTCTATAGTTACCTTGCCGTCCCTGAGTACTATTCCGGGACAGCCAAGAGTCTTGATGCACTTCTTGCATGATGTACACTTAGCGCTGTCGATAACAGCAGGCGCATTGCCCTTGATAAGCACAGCACAGGGCGACTTGAACACGATTGCCTTTACGCCCTTTTCAGCTGAAACACGCTTGACTGTATCTATAGCCTTGTTGAGCTCAAGAGGATTTACGGTCTCAACGGTCTTTACGCCAACACCCTTGAGAACCTCCTGTATGCTCACCTTTTCAACTACCTCGCCCATCATGGTGCGGCCTGTGCCGGGATGAGGCTGATGACCTGTCATGGCAGTTGTGGAGTTATCGAGAACTACCAGAGTCATATCAGCCTGATTGTATACCGCATTTACAGCACCTGTGATAGCGGAAGCGAAGAATGTAGAGTCGCCGACGAATGCAAAGCAGTTTGTATCAGGCTCTATCTTGCCGATACCCTGTGTGATATTCACGCCTGCGCCCATACAGAGGCAGGTATCTACCATATCGAGGGGCATGGCGTTTCCGAGGGTATAGCAGCCGATGTCTCCGCAGAATACGGACTTTTTGCCCTTCATTGCCTCCTTGACTGCGAAGAATGAAGCTCTGTGAGGACATCCTGCGCAGAGTACGGGAGGTCTTACAGGGAGTGCGGGGGGAGCTTCTGTTTCAGTGGCAGCAGGCTTCTCCCAGCCCATGAAATCGGCAATATTTGCAGCCACAGAGGCACAGGTGTTCTCGCCTGCGTTCTTGACATGGTGAGTGAGCTTGCCGAGTATCTTTGTGTTCAGGTGGTACTTTCCGCAGATATATGTGAGCTCACGCTCGATAATGGGGTCAAGCTCCTCGATACAGAGCACCTCATCGAGGCCTTCAAGGAACTTCACCGCAGCCTGCTCCGGGAAAGGGAAAGGGGTTGACACCTTGAATACCTTAGGTGCGCTCTTACCGCGGAGAGCCTCCATGGTATATGTATAGCTTATGCCGTGGGTAGCGATTCCCTTGCGGCAGCTCTTGTCAGCAGCTTCAGTGATGATATTACGGCTGTAATCCGAGAATACCTGAGAAAGCTCAACGTTGCGGGCCTCTATGCTGATATGAGCGTTATATGAAAGGCGTGGGAATATTACCCACTTTGAGGAGTCCTTCACAAAGCCCTCAGGCTTGTTTACCTTGTACTCCTCCTTGTCCTTGACTTCTATGGAAGCGTAGCCGTGACAGACTCTTGTAGTAGGTCTGAAAAGCACGGGAGTGTGGTATTTTTCGGAATACTCAAAGGCTTCCTGTATCATGTCGTAGGCTTCCTGCACAGATGACGGATCGAAGCAGGGAAGCTTTGAGAATGAGGCAAAATGACGGGTATCCTGCTCCGTCTGTGAAGATATTGGACCGGGATCGTCGGCAACGAGTATTACCATACCGCCCTTTACACCGATATAAGCAAGGCTCATAAGCGGATCCGAAGCAACATTAAGACCTACCTGCTTCATGGTCACCATAGAACGTGCGCCGCTGTATGCAGCACCTGCACCAAGCTCAAGAGCAGCTTTTTCGTTTACAGACCACTCGACGTAGATCGAGCCGTCATTTACCTTTGCGGTGGTTTCGAGTACCTCTGTGGAAGGAGTACCGGGATAGCCCGAAACAAGGTTCAGACCTGCCGCAACTGCACCGCGGGCAATAGCGGCATTACCCATTAAGAATTCCTTATGCATAGTCTATCTCCTTTTTTGACCATTCTGACAGCCGCAGCAAGACTTTAAAGTTCTGCATCGGCTGAAATCAGGATAAAACAACACTTAATCCCATTATATCACCCATATCCGTCAATGTCAAAGGAAAAGTCCGAAAAATCACGTAAATAATAAAAAGGACCGCTTTGAACGGTCCTTTTTGGTCAAGTTGTGGTTTCTTCCTCGGGGTTGAGGATAATATCCTCATCGGGAATATCTTCGGGTGTCTTGTTGAAGTCATACTCAGAGAATTTCTCCACCTGTTTAAGGGTTATCTTCATGCCCTTTTCGTCATCAAGGTAGAGCTTTCCGTCTGTGCACTTCATGGTAAAGCCCTCGTAATCGCGCCACATATAGAGCTGATCCTTTTTATCGGGCTCCCATTCATAGGATGAGGTCTCGCCGATTATTGACATCACGGCGTTGTTGTCCTCGAACATTTCAAGCCTGAATGCGACATTTATGGGATATTCGCCAAGCTTATCATTATACACGGTATCTTCCATGGTAACCTCTTCGGCTTCCCATCTGCCCATGAAGCTGCTGTAATCTACCTTGTCGAGCCCTGGTTCTGTGGGGCGCTCGATAACTGTGAACTGATTGGTCTTCATAAGGTAAATAATAGTTCCGTCGTCGTGATCGCCGTATCTCATAAGCATCTGTCCCTGCTTTATGGTACAGTCATAGAAATCGGTGGGACTTGCAAGGTGCAGCACGTCACCTCCGTCTATATTTTCAATATGCCATGAGAAGTTGAAGGTATTCTCCTTGCCGTGAGGATTGAGCGCCACTATCATGGTTGCAGTCTTGTCATCCTTTACCTCAAGCTTTGCAACTGCGCTCAGAGGATAGCCTGCGTACTCTGTCTCATATTCTTCGCCGAGAACATAAGCCTTGTAGGACTCCCACTTTCCGAGGAACTGCTTTCCCTCGTTATCAATGGGTTCGTCGGATTCTGTGGTAGTTTCGGCTGATACAGTGGCTGACTCGTTCTTTGAAGAACTGCTGGTCTTTTTCTTGTCGGAACAGCCGCAGAAGATTCCTGTAATAAGGAAGGCTGATAAGCAAAAACAGATTATTTTTTTCATAATATCTCCTTTTATTGAGTGATGCCGAAATTCTGTATAGCACTTGCGGCACTGTTTATAAGGTATGGATCTATTTCAGTGAATTCCTCGACTTTTACGAGATGTATCTCTGTCCCGTCATCGCCGATGATGAGGGCATCGTCAACGTATGAAATCTCCATTTTCTGAGTCTCGGTCTTGCCCGAAAGGTCTGTGACCCTGATCTCTATTTTATTCCCGTCGGCGTCCTTCCATACCATGTCCTTATCGTCATTGGCGTTCTGGATAATGGGATTATCCACCGCAGACTTCCACTCGACCTTGCCATCCTTTTTAAGCTCAAACCGGAAAAGGGCGGATATGGGAAGTCCTATATTCTCATATTTTTTGCCGTCGACGTTTATGTAGTCTGCTTCCCATTTGCCGCAGTATTTCGGGTCGTGCTTTGCACCGCAGCCTGTGAGGAAGCACATAATAGCAATGGCAGAAAGCACAAAAGCTGTGAACTTCTTCATTTTTCGGCTCCTTTATCGGTAAATTTGGCTACCTTTGCAAGGTAAACATCGAGGATGCCCTCGTCAGTGGATTTTTTTATAGCGAGGTCACAGCCGAGGTAGTCGTAGTACTCGGTGCGCTCTCCAAGCTGTTCATAAAGTATCCTTACTCCGCCGTCGGAAGTTACCTCCCATCTTACCGGCTGCTCCGTATCATCAGCGTCATACCATATGCCGCTTCCGTCGGCTGCCAGATCATAGCGGTTATATGTTATCTCCGATTTGTCGAGCTCCTTGCCGTCGAGGTATTCCCTTGCGGTCTCCCACTTGCCGACGGTAAGCTCTTTCAGCTCCTTGACAGAAACGTTGTTTTTGGTTTCAACAGACACCTTTATACCACTTTTAGGGGCAGGGTGACTTCCGCATGAGGCTCCGCAGACAGCTATAACTGCCGCAGCACAAATGCAGAAAAACTGCTTTTTCATATTTAAGCTTCCTTTCTGCTTGATTATATGTATTATACATTATATTTTATAAATTGTAAAGTCCTTTTTTGCGAAAACTGAGGATGTCCTTATCAATGGCGGTTTCAAGGCATAAAATTGCCGAGTTCACAAATATGAACTCGGCAGCAGAATTTTTCGCTGAGAGCATGTGTCCTACACAGCTGCTCTTATTATTTACCTTGTTTTGGTCTTGTAAAGCATCCAGATGAGCTCGATAACACCTACGCCGATAAAGCACAGCATGGTCTTCATGCTTGGTTTTTTCACCTTGAATCTTGTGATGAAAGCCAGTGCGATGAGGAGAAGAGCTCCGCCGTAGACCTCAGGGAACCAGTCTCCGCCAATATCCTTGTGGAAGCTGTAAAGCAGCGGTATTATCAGCGCAACGCTTGTAACGGGCAGTCCTTCGTAGACCTTGCGGTTCTCGGCTGTCTTTTTCTGACGCTCCTCCTCAGCCACATTGAAGTATGCCAGTCTGATGACTGCACACAGTGGGAAAAGCACCAGTATAGGAAGGTCTATCCAGTCCTTCATGCCTACGGAGTAGCCTATCACCGCAGGAAGTACACCGAAACATATGGCGTCGCAGAGTGAATCTATCTGTATGCCGAATTTCTTTTCGCTTTCGGTACGGTCTTTTTTTGTACGGGCGACCTTACCGTCAAACATATCACAGAGTCCCGACACCATAAGACATATTATGGCATATTCGGGGTGAGGTCTCGTGCCGCCGTAGCCGACTGCAAAAAACATGCCGATAACGGAAGAGACGAGGCTCATATATGTAAGAATAACCGTATAGTTATAATATCCAATCATTTATCAAAACCTCAGACAGCTTAGTATAATTAATTATATCACAAAAATCGACTCGTTTCAAGTATTTTCTTTCAAATGGTGCGTGTAAAATATGGATTTTTTGTGAATTTTACGCTAAAAGCAAGTATTTGTAGTTATTGCGCCTTTTTAGGTCTTCCGCGCTTTTTAGAAGCTGTTTCAGCTGTCTTCGGAGCTGCCTTTGCAGCTGTTTTTCTTCCCGATTTCTTTGCAGCAGGCTTTTTGGCAGGTGCTTTCTTCCTGGCAGCACCCTTTTCACGGTTCTGACGGAGCTGCTCCTGACGAGAGCTCTTGTCTTCGAGCCGCCTGTAGGCTTCCTCATAGAAATACTCCTGAGAATTAAGCGGAGTATCGGGATTTCTGCGCTCATGCACGTATTTTCCGTCGCTGAGCATTATCCTTGCCTTTGCGTTGTCACGCATGAGTACGCTGAACATCTCGCGGATACGCTTTCTCAGGCGCTCGTCCTCCACAGGGACAGCGACCTCAACACGGCGTATGGTATTCCGGCTCATATAGTCCGCTGAGCCAAGGTATATCTTCTGGTCAGGGCCGTCAGTGCCGAAAATGAACACACGGCTGTGCTCAAGGAATCGTCCCACGATACTGCGGACTGAGATATTCTCGGTATAGCCCTGAACTCCTGCAATAAGGCAGCAGAGTCCGCGGACTATGAGCTCCACCTTAACGCCTGCCTGAGAAGCCTCAACAAGCTTTCCGATAATGGCAGAGTCGTTGAGGGAGTTTATCTTTGCAGCGATATAGCCCTTTCCGCCGTTTCTTGCAATAGCTATCTGTTCGTCCATCATAGCGAGGACCTGAGGTCTCAGAGCAAGAGGCGAAACAAGGAGCTTCCTTGTATTTTCCACGAAGGTACCGTTCTGCAGAGCCTCGAACACTGCCTCAGCGTCGGCAGCTATATCCCTGTCGGCAGTGAGCAACATAAGGTCTGTGTAGAGAGCGGCTGTCTTTTCGTTGTAGTTTCCTGTACCTATCTGAGTTACATAGTCGAAGCTTCCTCCCTGTGCCTTTCGGGTAATGAGCAGAAGCTTTGAATGAGCCTTGTACTCCTTCGGACCGTAGATGACCTTTACGCCTGCTTCCTGGAGATGCTTTGACCACTCGATGTTGTTTTCCTCGTCAAATCGGGCGCGGAGCTCTATCATAACAAGAACGTCCTTGCCGTTTTCAGCGGCAGTACACAGTGCGTCTATGACCTTGCTGTTGCGGGCAAGGCGGTAGAGTGTTATCTTTATGGAAGTGACCTTCGGATCGTTTGCAGATTCCTGAAGGAGCCTTATAAAGGACTGATTCATGGACTCAAACGGGAAGCTCAGAAGTATGTCCTTTGATTTTACCTGTGAGAACACAGGGCGTGTATCCGACAAAGCCGCAGGCTTTCGCGGAGTACGTGGTGTATAGTGGAGCTTGGGGTCGTCATCGTATTCCTGTAATGTAAACAGGTATGAAAGGTCAAGAGGTATCCTCGATGTGAAAACACGGACGTTCTTCAGCTTAAGCTTTTTGCAGAGATAGTCCAGTGCATCACGGCTGAAAACGTCTGACATCTCAAGGCGCACAGGTTCAAGCTTCTGACGTTTATCCACCAGCTCCTCCATGCGCCTGCGGAATTCGGGACCTGTTCCCGAAGCCGTAATAGCGGCGCTTCTTGTTACTCTTATGAGGGCACGGTCAATGACCTTGTAATTCTTGAACATCTGGTGAGCGAAGTGCAGAATGACCTCCTCAGCAAGTATGAATCGCTTTCCGTCATTTCCGAGACCGATTATACGCTCTGAGCGTTTTATGGTCGCAGGTATCAGACCGATGGAAATGTTCTTTTTCGAGCCAAGCTGTACTATTGCGTATATCTCCTTGTTCTGGAGGAACGGAAAGGGAAGAGCGTCGTTTATGACGATTCCCGAGATAAAAGGCTTCAGCTCACGCTTGAAGTACATCTCTATCTGAGCGAGCTCCTCCTTTGTCATCTTGTCGAAGGAAACGTGCTCATAGCCGAATTCCGCAAGCTCGCTCATGGTAGTGAGGAACGCTCCCTCAACCGACGGCTGTAGCCTGCGCACAGCGGTGAAAATGGCATCAAGCTGCTGTGACGGCGTCATTCCCGAGAATTTATCGGTCTTTTGCTTCTTTTTGCTTTTTGCCTTTTCGGTCAGAGAACCCACTCTGACCATGAAGAATTCATCAAGATTGCTCTGATATATTGCCGAGAAAGATATTCTTTCAAGGAGAGGAGTGTCGGGGTCAACAGCCTCCTCAAGTACTCTTTTATTGAATTTGAGCCAGGAAAGCTCTCGGTTTTCCAGGTATTCCATATTAGTCTCCTATCATGTAAGGGCGAACAGCGCCCTTATTGTCAGTATTTGAATTGTCCGTTGCCGATGAATTCGCATATGAGCGAATCCCTTGATATATCAGCCTTGTCTATCGGAGTAAGCTGTTCCAGTACAGCTATGCACTCCTTTATCTCGGGAATATCCTCAAGCTCACGGAGCTGTTCCAGAAGGTCTCCGCGGTAGGCAGAAAGCTCATAGGACATAAATGTATCAACATCGTAATCGGAACGGTATTTGTAAGGCATTATATATTTGTTCTCGCCTGCCTCAACGCTGTGGAACATGTTCATGGTCTCGCGGAGAGAGCGCTTGCGGAAGTTCCTGTCACGTATCATTCGGCGCATAAGTCTTATCCTTGACGGGTGGAGAACTATATTTTCTCCCGATATTCTGGTGCGGACGCTGACATATATCTTGTTTATCATGCTGTCGGGAACCGTTATTACAGCAGGATTGAGAGCGTGTATGCCCTCAAAGATAACTATTTCGCCCTTGTTTCTCTTGAACTTTTTACCCGAACCCATGCGTGTCGAGGTCTTGAAATCGTACTTCGGAAGCTCTATCTCCCGGCAGGCGCTGATAGCTTCTATCTGCTTGTTGAGAAGCTGGCTGTCCACACGGAGAGGGGATTCAAGGTCCATTTTTCCCTCTGATGCCAGAGCCTTCTCGGCTTCTGTAAGGGGACAGAACCAGTTGTCCATAGACAGGGTGTGGGTCTCATGTCCCATTTCGTCCAGTATCTTTTCTATCATCAGTGCCGTTGTGGTCTTGCCCGAGCCCGAAGGTCCCGACAAAAGCACTACAGGCTTTTCGTTATGGCTTTCGGCAATGTCGTTGGCTATCTGTGTGAGCTTGTAGAGATAATCCTCGTTTACAGCTTTTACATAGCCCTTTGGGTCGTTTTCTATTCCCTGATTTATTCTTGCTATCTCAATATTCATTTATATCTCCCTTAATTTATATAATGAGAAGAAGTATATTCCTTCCCGTAAAAATACAGATTTTCAACGTTAATATTATATCACATTTTTTGGTATATTTCAACCCATTTATTTGTTGTTTTTAACGTGGTTTTCAACAGGCTGTTTAATCATATGCGGAAAATAGGGGAGAATTCAACATTTTACATTTTCCTCTTGACAAATAGTAAAATATGTGCTAAGATAATTGTACAATATTACGAAAACGTCGATGAGGAAGGCTTTTTTCGAAAGAAACGCTCACAGAGAGCTGCCGTTGGTGGAAGGCAGCAGCGTTCAGAAAACAGCACACCGCCTCTGAGTACGCCCAATAAGCGTCGGGAGCTCCCGTTACAGAGCACTTGAGATACGGAGCTTTCTCCGTGTGAATCAGGGTGGAACCACGGTAATTATCGTCCCTTATGCCTAATGCAGGTGTAAGGGCTTTTCTGTTATATTGACGCAGGAGGTGAGAATTTGAGCAATATCAGCTACAACAAGCAGGAGGAAGCCTTTGAGCTGCCATACAAGCTATGGGAAAACGCTGTGACCGTCCGCTTTTACGTCGATGAAGAAAAACAGATAATGGATAACCTTTCCGCTATCGCAAAAAAACTGGCAAAGCTTGACAGCAGCCGCCGTCAGATAGCAGAAATTATCATAGACGAGGGCTACTATGAGGGCGCCGATCCCGATGCACTGGCTAAACTGCTGGAGCTAAGAAACGTCCATATTGATCTGGACGACGGAGATGTCATAGTCTGCTTCGATACCGGAACTAACGACGGCTATATGCAGGGCTTCGTGTATGTTGAGCTCTTTGCGGATATGTTCGAGATCACCGGCTGGGCGGATTGACGGACAGACCGCACTCATGGCAATACATCGAAAACAACCCCATGAATTGGGAAAATAATGTTTTATTCCGCGAGGAATGATCGTTCATCACACAAACGAAACAATAATTATGCATCACGCATTATGAATTATGAATTAATAAAAAGGAGAGATCACCATGATCAAATTAACATTACCTGACGGCAGCGTTCGCGAGATCGAAGCTGCAAGCTCAGCTGCTGACATCATCAAGGGCATCGGCATGGGACTTTTCAAGGCAGCCTGCTGCGTAAAGGTCAACGGCGAGGTCAAGGACCTCCGCACAGTTATCGACAGCGACTGCAAGTTCGAGGTATGTACCTTTGATTCCATCGATGGTAAGAAGACCTTCTGGCACACAGCTTCACATATCCTTGCTCAGGCTGTAAAGAGACTCTACCCTGCTGCAAAACTGGCTATCGGTCCTGCTATCGAGAACGGTTTCTACTACGACTTTGACCTTGAGAAGCCTTTCACTCCCGAGGAACTGGAGAAGATCGAGGGCGAAATGAAGAAGATCGTCAAGGAAGGCCTTGAGCTTGAAAAGTTCGAGCTCTCACCTGCTGACGCCGTTGCAAAGCTTAAGGAAATGGACGAGCCCTACAAGGTTGAGCTCTGCGAGGAGCATGTTGACAAGGGCGAGCCTATCTCATTCTACAAGCAGGGCGAGTTCGTTGATCTCTGCGCAGGTCCTCACCTTATGGACACTTCTTCCGTTAAGGCATTCAAGCTCCTCTCATGTACAGGTGCTTACTGGCGCGGCAACGAAAACAACAAGATGCTCAGCCGTGTATACGCTATTGCATTCCCCAAGGCTTCACAGCTTGACGAATACATCAAGATGATCGAGGAAGCTAAGCTCCGCGACCACAAGAAGCTTGGCAAGGAGCTCAGTCTCTTCATGTTCGACCATACTGCTCCGGGTATGCCTTACTGGCTCCCAAGAGGCTGGAAGCTCTTCAACGCACTTCTTGAATACTGGAGAGGCGTTCACGAGGATCACGGCTATACAGAGATCTCAGGTCCTGTTCTTTCAAAGAAGGAGCTCTGGGTAACATCAGGTCACTGGGATCACTATCAGGACGGTATGTTCGTTATACCTGCTGAAGAGGACAATGAGGTCTACTGCGCTAAGCCCATGAACTGCCCTAACGCAATCAAGGTATATATGAACAAGCAGCGTTCTTACAAGGAGCTTCCTCTTAAATTCAATCAGGTAGACGTTATCCACCGTAAGGAAAAGTCAGGCGAGCTCAACGGTCTCTTCCGTGTACAGCAGTTCAGACAGGACGATGCTCATATCCTCGTTACAGAGGAGCAGATCGCTTCTGAGATCAACGATATTATGGACATCGCTACAGAGATATACAACACATTCGGTCTTGAATACAAGGCTGAGCTTTCAACTCGTCCTGATGACTTCATGGGCGATATAAAGGTATGGGACAAGGCTGAGGCAGACCTCAAGGCTATCCTCGAAGAAAAGTACGGTCCCGACGGATACGAACTCAACGAGGGCGACGGCGCATTCTACGGTCCTAAGATCGACCTCAAGATGAAGGACGCTATCGGTCGTGAGTGGCAGATGGGTACTATCCAGCTTGACTTCCAGCTCCCCCTCAACTTCAAGATGAAGTACATCGCTTCTGACGGATCCGAGAAGCAGCCTGTAATGATACACAGAGCTATATTCGGTTCATTCGAGAGATTCATCGGTATCATCACCGAGAACTTCGCAGGTGCATTCCCATTCTGGCTCTCACCAATGCAGGTAGGTATCGTTCCTATCAGAACTGAGCATAATGAGTATGCTAAGAAGGTAGCCGCTCTCCTCAAAAAGAACCACATCAGAGCAGAAGCTGACTATACTGACGACAACATGAAGAACAAGATCAGACGTTTCAAGGACTACAAGGATCCGTATGTTGTTATCATCGGTGACAGCGAAGCTGAGAATGAACAGGTTTCTATCAATATCAGAGGAAACAAGCAGCTCAAGAACGTTCCTCTCGACAAGTTCATCGAAATGTGCAGAACTATGAATGAGGAGCACTCTCTCGACATCATCGACACACTGTAATAAAGCCTTTAGCCGTCAGCCCTTAGCTATTAGCCTGAGGGCTGTGGCTGATACTTTTATCTGTCCCTGTCATGGAACAACTCAATAACACATAAAAAGGACTGCTCTCGCAGTCCTTTATTTTTATCCGTCTGCATAGGCAGACATCGTGATTACACATTAAAAAGGACGCCTGTTTGACGTCCTTTGCAAATATTTAATTAAAACTGCATTTTAGCTTCGAGGTATGCTGCGAGGTCGTCGATAGCTACACGCTCCTGCTGCATTGTGTCACGGTCACGAACTGTTACACAGTTGTCCTTTTCAAGTGTATCGAAGTCGTAAGTGATGCAGAAAGGTGTGCCTATCTCGTCCTGACGGCGGTATCTCTTACCGATAGTACCTGCCTCGTCGAAGTCTACCATGAACTTCTTTGAAAGCATATCGTATACTTCCTCAGCCTTGGGTGTGAGCTTCTTGACGAGCGGAAGTACAGCAGCCTTGAAAGGAGCAAGAGCAGGATGGAAGTGCATAACTGTTCTTGTTTCTCTCTTCTCCTTGCCGTCCTTGTCTGTTGACACCATTTCTTCCTCGTCGTAAGCCTCTGTTACAACTGAGAGGAAGAGTCTCTCAACGCCCAGTGAAGGCTCGATAACGTATGGGATATACTTCTCGTTAGTCTCAGGGTCGAAGTATTCAAGTGACTTGCCGCTGGTGTTGATGTGCTGTGTCAGGTCGTAGTCTGTTCTGTCAGCAACGCCCCAGAGCTCGCCCCAGCCGAATGGGAAGAGATACTCGAAGTCTGTTGTAGCCTTTGAATAGAAGCAGAGCTCCTCCTTGTCGTGGTCACGGAGACGGATATTCTCCTCCTTTAGACCAAGTGAGAGAAGGAAGTTCTTGCAGTAGCTTCTCCAGTAATCGAACCACTCAAGGTCTGTACCCGGCTTGCAGAAGAATTCAAGCTCCATCTGCTCGAACTCACGTACACGGAAGATGAAGTTACCGGGAGTGATCTCGTTACGGAAGGACTTACCTACCTGTGCAACACCGAAAGGAACCTTTTTACGTGTGGTTCTCTGTATATTAGCGAAGTTTACGAAGATACCCTGTGCAGTCTCGGGACGGAGATAAAGCTCAGACTTGCTGTCCTCTGTAACGCCCTGGAAAGTCTTGAACATAAGGTTGAACTGACGGATATCTGTGAAGTTCTGCTTGCCGCAGTTAGGGCAAACGATGCCTTTTTCCTTGATGTAGTTCATCATCTGCTCGTTGGACCAGCCTGCAACATTTGTGCCGTCGAAGTCCTCGATGAGGTTGTCTGCACGGTGACGAGTCTTACACTCCTTACAGTCCATGAGAGGATCTGAGAAGCCGCCGATATGACCTGAAGCCACCCATGTCTGAGGGTTCATAAGGATAGCGGAGTCAAGACCTACATTGTACTTGTTTTCCTGAACGAATTTCTTCATCCATGCTCTCTTGATGTTGTTCTTGAGCTCAACGCCCAGCGGACCGTAGTCCCATGTATTTGCAAGACCGCCGTAAATTTCAGAGCCCGGGTATACAAAGCCCTTTGATTTACAAAGGTCAACGATCTTATCCATTACTTTTTCATTGTTTTTAAGCATAATAAGCAACCTCGCTTTAATTATTAATAGTCACATTATATTGTAACTCAAACGCGAAAAAAAGTCAAGGGTTATGATGCTTTTTAAAGTTTTTCGCTTAGAGAAGCCCTTTTGCTATTTAAGCTTTACTGTGTAAAGCTTGTCTATCCTGTCATATTCGTGGGTAAATCCGCCCTTGTGGACTTCTCCGTTTTCGTCAGTTATGTACCCGGTTATTTTATGTATATCCGTACTTGTCTCATTAAATGTTATACCGTCGGCAGTTGGAGTTATATCGCTATAGATACCTGCATCAACTATCGGATAGGTTATGCCAAGCTCAGGTATTACGCAGTATACAGGCGTTTTCACCCGATTGCCATTGCTGCCGATAAACAGCTTTCCGCCGCTCATAGTCATGGCTGTTCCCATATCCGATATATCAATGATGCAATGCTCCATTTTTTCGAGGTTATAGATATGGAGCTTTATGTTGTTGAAGAGTACAGCAAGCTTCTCGTCGGCGTAGACTATCCGTCCCGTGGTAAGAGCCGTTTTCATGTGGTAATATTCGTTGACCAGATCATATTTCCGCTTGCCCTCAGGCTTTATGAGGTAGGAATATACTCCGTTGAAGCAGTCGCTTGACATTATCTTTCCCTCGGGAGCTGTTATTTCCTCATCTTTCACGAATTCTCCCTTTCCGCTGTCGTATCTATAGACGGTCGTTCCCTTGTCGCCGATATTACTGAACTCCTGAAGATTCACAGTTCCTGATTCATCGGCAAAAACCCATATTCCTGCATCCTTGCCTGCTCCTTCGTAAAGTGCTGTCTCAACGGCGGTCTCAATGTCAACGCGGTAAACATCGGGAACCAACCTGTTATTATCGTTCCGGTAACGTGTGAAAAACATGCCTCCATCGCTGAAGCATACGTTTATATCGCAGTATTCCGCGGTATCCCTGGCTGACCAGTTATACACCTCAGTCATATTTCCGCCCGACAGGTCACAGCTGAAAAGCGACCAGTCATAGACATGGAATTGTTCATATATGACGAAGATATAGCATTTCCCGTTCCATATAAAGCACTTGCACGGTATGCCCATGACAGGCACATCAACGAATTCTTTCCAATTGTAAGCGACATTATCGATAAAGCTCTCCCGCTTATCAGTGTAGTAGTCCTCGGCGAATTCAGCCTTATTGCACAAAGGTACCTTTTCACCGAAGTCAAAACCGCTGATATCAACAGTGCTTATCTCCACCGGAGCTTCCTTGTCAACTATTGTCAGCGACAGAGCAACGTCCTTGAAATCGTCCTCAGAATACTCCCTGACCGCAGGCTTTTCGTGAGATAAGCTGTTCTCCTCACGGTAGTCGCCGACTGTCTCACTTTCTGAGGGAACGGGCGTTGGCTTTTCCTTGTCCTCACAGCCGCCGCTTACCGAAACTGCGGCAAGCACAAAAGCTGCCGCCATTGCACGAAATAGCTTTTTATCCATTCATTTCATCTCCGTTCACCCAGTATCGCGTGGTCTTTGTATCATAATCCGTATAATATATGCTCTGACCGTCTTTTACTTCTTTTTTTCCGATAGAAACACCTTGCTCAAACACGATATTTCCGCCTTCGATTTGACCGAAGAAGTATTCGCTGCGATTACCTTCGCTGCCGCTTTCGAGCCTGACAAGTGGGAATGTTAGTCCAAGCTCAGGCATAATATAGTAGAGCGTTCCGCTCATGCCTGATGGGAATGCAAACAATCCGCCACCGAAATACTCACTGTTCACGCCCAATGATGTACAGTCGATAACATAATGCTCCATTTTTGCTATATCAAAGATATGAACGATATTTTTGCTGCTGAGTCTGACGGCAAGTCTGTCATGGTCGGCATAGAGTATATCCAGTCCCGTAAGTCCCGTACTTATGCGGTATTCATCGGTAACAACGTCGTATTTTCGCTTACCCTCGGGCTTTTCAGGCCATGCAAAGAGCTTTCCGTATATCTGGGGAAGAGCGGTCGAGATGTCATCTATTTCGTATGCCTCGTCTTTTGTAATTGATACCCTGCTGAGCTCAGACCATCTGTCTTCATCAGGGAAATACTCGCTGAGTATCCTGTCCTCGCCCAGGTAAACTGATTTTTTCCCATTTGCCTCTGCACGTATCTCCTCGCCTGTTTTCGGCTCATAATCATCGGGAACTTCCTGTGTTCTGGCTTTAAAGCTGACTACAAGAAGTCTGTCGGCATCATTCTCCACAAAATAGCCGCTGTAATCGTTCAGATGATCTATCTTTACAAGCTCGCCCTTATCCTCGTCAATATATGCAAGCTGATCTTCCAGGTAAATATATATCCTGTCATGGAATACGTAAAGATCGTTCACATCAAATGATCTCACGGGATCTGAATGACGGTATATCTCTGTTTTTTCTCCTGTGAGACCATTTATTCGGAATATTGATACCTCATGGAGCCCGTCTGTGCAGTACTGGTCATAGCTGACAGCGGTGTACATATCGTTTCCGAACTGACACCAGAAGCCGACACTGCCCTTTGCAGGCTCGGTGCAGGACTTCTCCCACTCCGCATCAGCCTGTTCCATATATTCTCTGTTTTCATCATCTGCATTATTCTCGTCGTCGAAAACAGGCTTGTACTTATCGCGGTATTTCTCTCCCTTGCATGGTGAGATACGCTCACCGAAGTCTATATCGGAGGTGACCATGCTGTGAAGCTGAACAGGCGGTTCATTTTCGGTCTTTGTGATATTTACGTTGATGGTTTTGAAGTCATCCTCTTTGAATTCACGCAGCTCGGTCTGCTGCTGAATCACAGGCTCGTCCACTGAGCCGTCTGTCTCGGTTACTGATGTATCACTTTCCACAGGCTTATTATCGGATTTTGTATCCTTTTTCTCGCTGCATGAGAAGCAGCCTGCCGCCAATAATAATACTGTAAATATGCTGATAATTTTTCTCATAATATCGCCTCTTTCAAAAGTCTATACCTATAAGTGATTTCAGAAAGCATAAAAGACGAAAAAAATAAAGTTAAAATAATATTTTTTGTTTTCCATAACTATTACATTGTACAGCCTTTCCGCCTCTGTGTCAATGTGTCGTTTTTTGTCCGGAAACATCGCCGCTTGTATGCTGATTCATTTATTTTTCCCAAAACAGCGGGGTTTTGTAGGAGTATATTTAATATTTGTCTGAAATTGTCACCCTTTGAATATACAGATTTGCAAAATGAAGCAATATGTGATATAATAGTATGAATGGTCAGAAACCCCGGGCAGATTCTTTTAATTATGTCTGCTCAGCAATGCATAATAGCGTGACATAAGGAAGCTTTAGAGGCAGCTGCTCTGTATGAAGACATCTGCGCATGATAAACTTCGTCACGGATAATAACCGACATAAAACAGTTATTTAAGACACGCTGACTTATAGGAGATCAAATATGAGTACTGAAACTTTAATGAAATACGATTTTCCAGCTGAGAGCTTCAGCGAGGCTCTCCCTATAGGTAACGGACGCATCGGAGCTATGATATACGGAACTCCTGCAAATGAGTCTATTGTTCTCAATGAGGATTCCATATGGTCCGGAGGTCTGCGCCACAGAGTAAACAACTCGGCAAAGGAAGGCTTTGATGAGGCAAGAGCGCTCCTTATGGAAGGCAAGCCCCATGAGGCAGAGGAAGCCGCTCTCGGAAAAATGAAGGGCACTACTCCGAATATGCGAAGTTATCTCAATCTGGGCGACCTGCACATAGACCTTGAACTGGACGCAAAGCCTCTCAATTACTCAAGAAGCCTCGATCTGGGCAGCGCCGTTGCTGACGCTTCCTTTACCGCAGGCGATATAACCTACACAAAGGAATATTTCGTATCTGCCCCCGATGAGGTAATGGCAGTGCGTATCTCAGCCTCACAGCCTGAGTCTGTAAGCCTTTCCTGCTATATCGAAAGCCGTGATGACAACTTTGACGACAACCGCCCATGCAGCGGAAATATGATACTTTTCAACGGCGGCACGAGCGGCGGCATTCGTTATGCAGCCTACCTCGGAGCTTCCTCAAAGGGCGGCGAGATAACCGTTACAGGCAATAAGCTCTGCGTCAGAAATGCCGACGAGGTGCTTCTGATACTCTCTGTGCGAACAAGCTTCTACAGCAATATGTTTGAGGAATCCGCAAGACTGGACGCAGAAATGGCTTTACAGTGCGATTTCGATGAGCTCTTCTACCGCCATGTGAACGACTACAGAGAACTTTTCGAGCGCGTCGAGCTATCTCTCAATGACAACAGCGAAAACGAGGAGATAGCCTTCCTGAATACAAATGAGCGTATCGACCGCCTCAAGGGCAACGAGCTTGACAATCTGGACTGCCGACGCCTTATCAACGATAACAAGCTGTTTGAGCTCTATTTCAACTTCGGAAGATACCTTATGATCTCATGCAGCCGTGCAGGCACTCAGCCTGCCAATTTACAGGGACTGTGGAACGAGATATCCTGTCCGCCGAATAATTGCAGATATACCCTTGACCTCAATACAGAAATGAATTACTGGGCTGCAGAGAGCTGCAACCTTTCGGAATGCCATCTCCCTCTCTTTGACCTTCTGGAGCGCATATGCGGCAACGGCAGGGTTACCGCACGGGAAATGTACGGCGTGAGCAAGGGCTTCGTGTGCCATAGTGCCACGGATATATGGGGAGATTCTGCTCCTCAGGACGCGCTTGCCGAGACAAGCATATGGCCTATGGGCGGTGCATGGCTTGCTCTTCATGTTTTCGACCACTATGAGTATACCATGGACAGGGAATTCCTCAATGATAAATACCATATCCTTAAGGAAGCCTCGGAATTTTTCATAGAATACCTCACAACAGATGAAAACGGCAGACTTCTGACAGGTCCGTCACTGTCTCCCGAAAACACATATATCGATAAAAACGGCGTAAAAGCAAATCTCTGCATGAGTCCTGCCATGGACTCACAGATCCTCACCGTCCTGTTCAGCGACACTATAAAAGCTGCTGAGATACTCGGAAGGGACGCTGAGCTTGCCAATAAGCTCAGGGATATGCTTAAAAAGCTCCCTCAGCCAAGTATCGGAAAATTCGGTCAGATAATGGAATGGCTTGAGGACTATGAGGAAACAGATGTGGGACACAGACATATTTCTCAGCTCTTCGCCCTGTACCCCGCAGACCTTATAAATCCAATAAGAACACCAAAGCTTGCCGATGCTGCACGAGCTACCCTCGTCCGCAGACTCGTTAACGGCGGCAGCCATATGGGCTACAGCTGTGCATGGGTCACAAATATGTGGGCAAGGCTTTATGACGGCATAATGGTCTCGGAAAACCTGAAACGAATGATCTCACACTATGCAAACCCGAATCTTACCAACTCAAAGCCGCCTTTACAGATAGAAGGCAACTTCGGTGCGACTGCCGCTATCGCTGAGGCTCTTATGCAGAGCTGCGGCGGCGAGATAAACCTGCTGCCTGCACTCCCTGAGGAATGGACAAACGGCCACATCAAGGGACTCAGAGCAAGGGGCGGATTCACTGTTGATATTTACTGGGCAGAAAACAAGCTCTGCTATGCCGATATCACCTCTGACTTCGGCGGAGAGCTTCGCCTGAGAGCTGACAGCTCAGTCAGAGTGAACTGCGGCAAAGAGACCGTCGACACCATCTTTAATGACGGCGTTGTGATCTTCAATACCGAAATGGGCAAAACATATACTGTCAAAGCCTGATAATACAGGAGGAATTAATGGATATTCGCAAGATCATTGCTCTCGCATGTGCTGTGGGAGCTGCCGCTTCGGCATTCACCGCCTGCGACAAGAATAACAAAATGACGGCTTCTGTGCCTATTGTCGAGGAAACTACAGCCAAAAAAACCACAGAGCCAACTACTACTCTCCCTGTAGAGACCTTCCCCGATTACCCCGTTACCTATCCCGAGATAGAAAAAAAGGCATCGGGCAACCTCTATGAAGCCGAAAAAGCCGAGCTTAAAGGTGCAAAGGTCGCTTCTGACCTTCCCGAATTCAGCGGAGACGGCTACGTTACTGCCTTCGGCAAGGAAGGAAAAAACTCGGTGGTCTTCGAGATAGATGTGCCGAGCAATCAGCACTATGACCTGTCATTCAATATCCTGTCGGGCAGCACTGTAAATTGCCAATTGAAGCTGGGTGACGAGCAGCTCACCGAATTCAGGACCACTGACAACAAAAAATTCACCTATATCACTATTTACGGAGTTTTCCTCACAAAAGGCAAGCAGAAGCTTGAATTTACTCCCAAAGACGGAGATATAAGCCTCGATTACCTCAAAATAGAGAACAATACCTCCCTGAGCGACATCAGCTATGACGCAAAGGGCGAGCTCGTCAACAAAAAGGCAGGCGAGTCGGCAAAGGAGCTTATGAGCTTCCTGTCAGATAACTACGGAAAATATATGATAACAGGTCAGTATGCCTACGGCGGAAACAACTCCGAGATGGACCTGATATACCGTACTACGGGAAAATATCCCGTTATCAGATTCTCGAATTTTGAAGTCCCCGATGTGAGCTACGACGCAAGCTTCAAGGAAGTTGACGCTGCGGCGGACTGGTACCTTAACGGCGGTATTTCCTGCGTCAGCTGGTATTGGAAGTCTCCTTCGGAAAAGAAGAGCGGCATCCGCACAGAGGAAACGGATTTCGATATTTCCAAGGCTGTCACAGACAAGGATATAGCCGAGCTCACTGAGGAAGAGCTCCGCGAGCTCTACAGCAAGGGTGAAATATCCAGGGAATGCTACGGACTGCTCCTTGATATAGATAATATGGCAGGTCAGCTCACTTCTCTCAGAAACAGAGGTGTACCTGTGCTGTGGAGACCTCTTCCCGAGGGCTGCGGCGACTGGTACTGGTGGGGTGCTAAGGGCACAGACAGCTATAAATGGCTCTGGAAGCTCATCTATGACCGCTTTACAAAGTACTTCGAGCTGGATAACCTCATCTGGATATGGAACGGTCAGAGCAACAGCGCTATGGTGGACAAGCGTACCTTCGATATCGCCTCAGTTGACCTTTACTTCAGCGGAGAAAAGGACTACGGAAGCCGATTCTATGAGGAATTTGCCGCTGTTCAGAAGTTCACGGGAACAGACAAGCTCATCGCTATAAGCGAGTGCGGAAGTGTTCCTGATATGGACACCGCATTCCGCGACAACGCCGTTTGGTCATTCTTTGGCGTCTGGTACGGCAAGTACGTACAGAACGAAAAAGGGGAATACAACGAGGAATTCACCAGCAAGGACGCCCTCATAAGAGCCTATAACTCCGACGGCGCCATGACTCTGGACGAATACAGAAAAATGAGGGGCATAGAGCCTTCAGAAGCCGATATCACTACCGCTCCCGAAGCAGATACTTCTTCAGCACCTGCTGAAACTACCAAAAAATAACGAAAGGGTGGACGGAATGAACGACGAATTTTCACCATTGCGGCAGAATTCTCCATCACAGGACGAACTCACCGTAAAAATGCTCCATGAAGTATCACGCAACGACCACTCCGCTGCAAGCTTCAGTATGTGGGATACGCTGGTGCTTCTGCCCTTTTCAAGACATGAGGATATCTTCCTGTTCATGGAAGAGGATTTCTCACTGTTCAATACAGGCGATAAGACCTTCACAGAGCTGAGAACAGCCGCACAGAAGGCTGCCGAGAAAAAATACTCCCTCAAGGACAATGTCACCCTTGAGAAGATATACGACATATTTATGAAAATGAGTGGACTTCCGCCTGCTGCCAGAGAAAAGCTGATGACAAGAGAATGTGACCTTGTCGAACACTTCGCCTTTCCGCGAAAAATGGGAAAGCTGCTTTTCGACAAGGCAAAGGACTGCCGCCATAAGGTCATAATCGTTTCGGATTCCTACTATCCCCGAGATGTGGTAGTCAAGATACTGTGCAGCTGCGGCTACGGCTCCTATGATGCCATAGTTATACCTGCCGAGCAGAATATTCCCGATTCCGCAGGTAGTGCATTCCTTGACGCTGTTATCAAGAAATCGGGAACAAGCGCAGGTAATATCCTCCATATCGGCGGAAATTTCTCAAAGGACGTGGAAGCTCCCATAGTCAAGGGTATGCGGTCACTGATGCTTCAGCCTGTTTTCGCCCTTATGCTTAAATCAGGCAGACTCCGCGGCTTTGTGGAGGAGGAACACCTCTATGACATCGACAAGGACAATTTCATGGCTCTGCGCTGCGCATTTGCGCTGTATGCAGCCTATGGATTCGATGTACCTCAGACCAAAATGCCAAAGAGCGATTTCTGCGGAGATGACCACATGATAGGCTTCATGGTCCTGGGACCTCTCGGCTTCATCAAGGATTTTGAGCCGGCAAATGAAGAGCAGAAGGCTCTCATCGAGGGCATGAAAAACAATAAAAAAATCATGGAGGGTAAACGAGACTTCGAGGAGATGCTTTACTTCCACTTCGGCGATTTTCTCGGGAAATACGGCGGCGAAGGCTGTCAGCTGCCGCTGGAATTTCTCGAAAAGCACAGCTATATCGGCGATAGAAACAAGATAATACCCTATCTTTCCGATAATGTGAAGAAAAAGTGGAGCAAAGCCGTCAGCGAGCCTAAGCTTGCCCCCGTCCATACAGAAACAGTCAAAAAGAACGCCTTACAGAAGCTTGCCGACAAGCTTTTCCCCGAAGGTACAAGGGTGAGAGAAATGTCGGAAGCCGCCCTTCACAGAAAAAAACGAAAATAACTCCCTGTTTCAAGCCTTTTCATTTTTATGCGACAGCGCTTTTCGACGGCGATTTATTACACATGCTTTATATGGCATTTCCCGAAAAAATACTGCTAAAAGTCCTATAAAAAGCCGTTGCCGCCCCTTTTGCAATGTGATATCATTATTCTTGCGGTAAACAACCGCCATGCAAAAGGAGGTATAAAACATGAACAACAAGATCAAGGTACTTATCGGAGACGATTCAGCAGAAACAGGTGTGAGTACGGCAAATAAACTCCGCGAAAAGGGTATGTATGCCTATACAAGGCGCAAGGACTGCGGTGTTATACTGGAATCCATAAAAAAGGATCCCCCCGATGCGGCTGTGCTTGATATCTCATCACAGAACGGCGATATTATCTCACTAATGAAAACTGTAAAGGAAATGGGCGTAAAGCCGCCTGTTTTTATAGTTACATCTGCCTACGACAACGAGTTCATCGAAAAACAGGTCATCGAGAACGGAGCTTCAAAATTCCTGCTCCGTCCTTGCAGTGCAGACGACCTGTGCACCGCTATAAACTCAGCCCTCGGAGACAGAGTAAGCAGCTTCAGCGACGATATGGAAGTTGTTGTCACGGATATGATACATCAGCTGGGCGTTCCTGCCCACATAAAGGGCTATCATTACCTGAGGACCGCTATCCTCTATTCCATTGAGGATAAGTCTCTTCTCGACAGCGTCACAAAGCTTCTCTATCCCACTGTTGCAGGTATCTACGATACCACGTCATCACGCGTCGAACGTGCTATTCGTCACGCTATAGAGATCGCGTGGGACAGAGGAAACGTGGATACTCTCAATTCCTTTTTCGGCTACACAGTTGATACAGGAAAAGGAAAACCTACAAATTCGGAATTTATCGCACTTATCACCGATAAGCTGCGCCTGCGCTATAAATCAGCGCTGAGAGCTCACTGATGATGTATAAGCTGTGATGTTCCCGAATATCATCTTAATGACATAAAGATCATACATTAATAAGGATCTGAAAAATAAACTGAAAAGGAGAATTATCATGGCTTTCAAAAAAATCGATATCAGTGAATTATCATTCAATCCCTTCGAGAAGATAGGCAAGCAGTGGATGCTTCTCACAGGCGGCAACAAGGACAAGTTCAATACCATGACAGCTTCATGGGGACAGCTTGGCGTTCTCTGGAACAAAAACGTTCTTACCTGCTATGTAAGACCTTCACGCTACACATACGGATTTATTGAGGACAACGAGTGCTATACCGCTTCATTTTTAGGCGAGGAGTACAGAAAAGCCCTTTCCTTCTGCGGCTCACATTCGGGCAGAGACTGCGACAAGGCAAAGGAAACAGGTCTTACTCCTGCTGAAGTAGACGGCTGCATGACATTTGAAGAGGCAGAGCTTGTTCTCGTATGCCGTAAGCTCTACAGCTATGACCTTCAGGAAAGCGGTTTCCTCACAGATGATGGCTTCCCTGCAGCATTTTTCGGCAGCGGAGACTATCACCGTGCCTATATATCCGAGATCGTCGGAGTTTACGTAAAGGAATAAAAAAGCCCTCTGCGGTTCTTCCGCAAAGGACTCAGTCTCTGAATTCAAGAAGCTTGTACGGCTCTGTTTTAAGTGCGGCTGCAAGGTCAAATATGACCTCAAGCGATACATTGTGGATTATATTCGGAGCTTCTATAGCGCTTATGTGAGAACGGCTTATGCCTGATATTTCGGCAAGCTCCTCCTGAGTAAGCCCCTGGAGCTTTCTGTAATATGCCACATTCAGACCGAGCTGGATATACTTGAATTCATTTTCCTTTGATATTTTCATCGATCTTGACATATCAACCACTCCTTTCTTATTTAATTTTAACAAATAATAAGAAAGAAATACACTTTTTATCAGAAAGCTATTGCTTTTTATTAAAAAGCAGAATATTATTATAAAAAAGCTATCTCCTGGAGGGAACAAATGAAAAACAACAACAATATATTCAAAAGCATTGCAAGACAAAACGGTGTATCCGAAGAAGAAGTTAAGCGAGAAATAGAAAGATCAATCGCCGAAGCATGTAAGGATCCCGATGCTCCTATAAACAAGATAGGCAAGGGAAAGGTGCCTACTCCCGAAGAGGTAATGGAGCACGTTATGCGTGAAGTCGCTAAATCAAAAATGAGCTGAAAATAACCACCTGCTTTGAAATGCTCCCCTTTTGTTAGACAATGTGGTATAATAGAAATATACCAAAATGAAGTCTAACGAAAGGGGACATTTTTATGCCAAAAGGAAAACCAAACAAGAGATATACACCTGAATTCAAGATCAAGGTTGTTGA
>SFMO01000064.1 GCA_004554385.1 Ruminococcus flavefaciens | reverse complement strand
CTTCATCAAGAAGAAGCAGCCGCCCGAACCCGCAAGCTGAAAACGCAAAGTGCAGACCCTTTGCGCTTTGCACTTTCGCGCTTTCGCCTTGATTGTGCGTCAATAACTCCAAATAACACTTGACAAAACGCTTCATGGGGCGGTGAAAAGGATATTGAGCCTTACATGGATTTATCCTGCCCCGAAAACAATGTGATACTCACAAAGACGGAATCTCTGACAATGGGCAAGCCCTCTGCACCGAAATTCGCCCGTAACAAGAACATTCTCGTTATCGGTGGCTCAGGTTCGGGTAAAACTCGCTTTTTCGTGAAGCCGAACCTGATGCAGATGCACTCCTCATATGTAGTGACCGATCCGAAAGGCACGGTGCTTGTGGAGTGCGGTAAGATGCTTGAACGGGGCCGTCTGAAACGTAACGCTGACGGAAAAATCGTATATCGCAAAGACGAAAAAGGCTATCTCATCAAGGACGAAAAGGGCAAATATATCCCTGTCTATGAGCCGTACAAGATCAAGGTGTTCAACACCATAGATTTTGCGAAGTCGATGCACTACAATCCGTTCGCATACATCAGCAAGAAGAACCGTGAGAAAGACATACTGAAATTCGTGGAAGTGCTTATCAAGAACACTTCTTCCTCTCAGCAGCCGTCCGGCGATGACTTTTGGGTGAAAGCGGAGAAATTGCTCTATACTGCGTATATTGCCCTTATCTTTGCGATGTACCCCAAAGACCAGTGGAATTTTGAAACGCTTATCGACATGATAAACAATTCGGAATGCCGTGAGGACGATGAGGAGTTCAAGAACTGCATTGACCTTGAATTTGAAATTATCGAATGTTGGCTGAACGGTACAGATCATAACGATCCGGAGGTCATGGCAGACTATGCCGACCTGTTTGAAGCTGAACCTGATGCCGAACAACGGCGCTTGGGTGCTTTTGCACTCAAACAATTCAAGGCGTATAAGCTCGCTGCCGGAAAAACGGCTAAGTCTATCCTAATTAGCTGTTCGACACGACTCGCGCCTTTTGCAATAGATGAGGTCTTGGAAATAACCTCCTACGATGAGCTGCACCTTGACAAGCTCGGTGATGAGCTGAGTGCGCTTTTCATAATCATCTCCGATACTGATGCCACTTTTAACTTCCTTGTGGCTATCATGTATTCCCAGCTATTCAACCTTTTGTGTACCAAAGCGGACAATTCAAAGGGTGGAAAGCTGACCTATCATGTACGCTGTTTGTTAGATGAGTTTGCGAATATTGGCGAAATTCCGCAGTTTGAGAAGCTCATAGCGACGATCCGAAGCCGTGAAATCAGTGCGTCGATCATCTTGCAAGCTAAGAGCCAGCTAAAGGCTATTTATAAAGATAATGCAGATACGATTGAGGGCAACTGTGATACGATGCTGTTTTTGGGCGGTAAGGAGAAGTCCACGCTGAAAGAAATATCCGAAAGTCTCGGTAAGGAAACTATCGACAGTTTCAATACCTCTACCAACCGTGGACAATCGGAAAGCTACGGAATGAACTATCAGAAGCTCGGAAAAGAGCTGAAATCTCAGGATGAACTGGCGGTCATGGACGGCGGTAAATGTATCTTGCAGGTGCGAGGAGTGCGTCCGTTCTTCTCGGACAAGTTTGATATTACCCGTCATAAACAGTACTCTATGCTGTTAGACGATAATCCTGTGCAGGAATTCAACATCGAAAACTATGTGAGTGACCGAAGAGAGATGCATTTGAAACTGCGCAGAGAAGAAAGTTTTATGGGATATGGTGTTGATATGACCAACGCCGGACAGGAAGTTACAACGGCATCAGCAACAGAAACAGATACCGCTGATACTGCAATATCTGAGGAAACCGAAGAAAAAGAGATATATGTCGGCTTTTAACTCAGACAGTGAAGAAACCGAATAAAAAGAGAATCGGTTGAAGCTGCGGACAATTTTTACTTTATTTTTTGAGGGAGACTTTTTACCTATGAACGAACTGAATATTTCTGCGGTCGAAGGGGCCGCAATGGAGACAGCAGCCACTACCTCCGCACCGAAGCACAAGTGGCTCTCTAAGCTCACCCGTGGTGCAAAGAAAGCAACCATGTTCTGCACAATCACAGGCGTTATGGCATCTGCCTGTGCAACTCAGGCATTCGCAGCAGGCACGGGTGCTGTTGATACTTCTTCTTTCATTTCTACTGCGTGTACCGTACTCAAGAGCGTTATCTGCCTGTTCGGTGCAGGCGTTGGTGTATGGGGCGTTGTAAACCTCCTCGAAGGTTACGGTAATGAT
>SFMO01000063.1 GCA_004554385.1 Ruminococcus flavefaciens | reverse complement strand
TCAACAACCTTGATCTTGAATTCAGGTGTATATCTCTTGTTTGGTTTTCCTTTTGGCATAAAAATGTCCCCTTTCGTTAGACTTCATTTTGGTATATTTCTATTATACCACATTGTCTAACAAAAGGGGAGCATTTCATTCTTCGGGCTTTTTCTATATAAGCGGATGCTTACGGAAGTCGTATGATGTCTCGAAGCTGTCCCACTCATCCTTGCAAATCCGGACATTATCCTTAATAAGCTGCTCTGTTTCCTCTGTATCGTCAGGAAATTCGGGTATGGGCAGCCGTGCAAGGTCTCCGGGATTCATATTCATTGTCGGGTTAAGGACCTTTGCAAATTCGGCAGCTGCCTTGCTGTTGAGAAGTCCGAGAAGCATTGTATGATGACGCTCGTCCGAGGGAAATGCACTTGTACCTGCAACATTGAACATAAAGTTTTCGTCGTAATATCGAACAGAAAGAGTTCCGCTGGTGATCTGAGACCAGCTTACGGACGGACGGAAATTATAGTTAAGTCCCTGTGGTCGGGAGCGAAGCCTGCCATTTTCATCACGGAAGCTTTTTATCTCAGCTCCGTCGTTCTCCCAGTTAATGACGAACTCGCGATTACCATACCATTTTCGGTTGTCTCCGCCCTTGTTGAGAAGATACCACTTGCGCTTCTGACTCCCCGAAAATGCTGTTTTATCTGATGAGACTTCATACCATCTTCGCAAAAATCGGTCATTATCTCCTGTTATAACACCCTCACGAACAGGAACGATCTCACCGAGAGTTTTATTGTCAAAAGCACGTAACATAGCCTTTCCAAGCCAGTACGCCACAGGTGCCGATGGGATCACAGCAAAATCATCTGTAGAAACTTCGAACCTGTAACTGCATTTTTCGTCATTGAGAGCTTCACGCACCTTTTGTTTCTGTACGTCCATTCCGCCTTTGAAATCGGTTAGTCTGAGGTATATTCCTTTCCCTTCATTCTTTCCATGCCCCATGGTAAATGAGCACAGCGGAACAGTTGCATCATCAAATGCAGAGTACTCAAAATGTATCATTGTGTGCAGTGTACACTCGCTGTAAATGCGTCTGCGGAGCTTCTCATAGGATTGGAGAAAAAGCCAGGTCGTTGGCGTAAGAAAGCCAAGATAGCCGTTTCTCTCCGACATATCAATGCACCTTGCTATAAAGACAGAAAAAAGATCCGCACTGTAATCCGAAAAATTATGCTGGACAAATCTCGAAAGATCGGCATTCATGGCTGATCTTGCAAGATAAGGCGGATTAGTTGCAATAATGGTGTACTTTTTGTCGAGAAGTTGACCGATTATTGCTGTCTTCGGCGAGGCGCTCTCAATCGTATCACCGCTCATTAATGAGCCTGTTGTATCGCTTATACCCGAAAAATCGTATACATTTGGCAGCACCTCTGCACCGTACCCCACCGCTTTTATTCTCAGAGCTGTCTCAGCAACCGCACATACCCGTGGGTCAAGCTCCAAACCAAAAAGGTTGCAGCGCAGTATCTTCTCAGCAGCAATATCATCCGGGATCCCACAACTACGATACAGCTCCATGAACATATCAAAGGCGCATAGCAGCACATTTCCGCTGCCCATACATGGATCTATCAGGGTTATATCCTCAAGCGCTGTCTTTGACGAATTCGCCTTTACATCGTTAAATTCATACTCTCCGCCAATGCTGTATCCATGCTCGCGAAGGAACCTGCCAAGGGTATTGCTCAGCATATACTCCACTACCCACTTTGGCGTGAAAAGCTGTGTTGCAGCCGCAATTTTGTCAGAACTCAGCCTTCTGCTGCTCTTCAGTCCTACCGCTATCTCACTTCTGTACGGCTCATTGAAGTACTGGTGAAATCTGCCCATAATATCGTACTCTTCCCAGATCTCCTGCGGAAGTCCAAGGAGCTCCGCTGATGTTCCGCCGTCCGCCAGCAGCGACGGCGGAATTGGCAGCTCGCCGTAAAGGCTGAATATTCCTCCATATTCCGCCGCGAGCTGCCCGCACTTTTCTCTGAAAAGTGCACAGCGGAGCTCCAACGGCGCAGAACAGATCTCTTCCAGCAGAGAGCGATCCACAAAAGCAATTGCGCAAAGACGCATAAACCCGATATATGCCGACTTCTCGTCAGCTTCTTCCATTAGCCTCATTCGCTGGTGAGCAGTAATTTTTTTCAATGTGGTGTTGTCCATATATCCCCCACAATTTCCAAAGGCGGACTTTAAGTCCGCCTTGTTCATTTTATTTACAGTGTTGCAAGCTTTGCATACTGAGCCTTGAGTGCAGGATAGATCTCTCTGTAAAGCTGATAATATTTCTCGTATTCGGGAACATTCTCGGCCTTTGGAGCCTGTACCTTATCAGTCTTGATGATAGCTCCGCAAGCCTCTGATACGCTGCTGTAGATGCCGGCGCCTACACTTGCCAGGATAGCAACACCCAGTGCAGGACCTTCCTTGGAAGCAACTGTCTTTACGTTGCAGTTATAAAGGTCAGCAAGCATGCTTCTCCAGAGCGGTGAAGAACCGCCGCCGCCGCAAGCCATCATATCACTTACGTTTACGTTCATCTCACGGAATACCTCAACACAATCACGGAGAGAATATGTAACCCCCTCCATAACTGCACGAAGCATATCCTTTCTTGTGTGGATAGCTGAAAGTCCGAAGAACACGCCTCTTGCGTCAGGATCAAGGTGAGGAGTTCTTTCACCCATGAGGTATGGGAGATAGAGAAGTCTGTTTGCGCCCACAGGAACTGTCTCAGCCTGCTTGTCCATGAGGTAGTATTCATCAACACCCATAAGCTTTGCAGTTTCCTTCTCAGTCATGCAGAAATTATCTCTGAACCACTTAAGCGAGAGACCTGCACCCTGAGTTACACCCATTACGTGCCATGCATTCGGAACAGCTGCACAGCAGGTATGAACTCTGCCCTTCTTGTCGATAGAAATATTTGATGTATGAGCGAAAACAACGCCTGATGTACCGATAGTTGTGAAAGCCTTTCCGTCCTCAACTACTCCTGTACCAACAGCAGCTGCTGCATTATCGCCTGCGCCGCCCACAACAATAGTTCCTTCACAGAGACCAAGAGCCTCTGCCATTTTCTTTGTAAGAGTACCTGTTACCTCACAGCTCTCATGTACCTTTCCAAGCCAGCTCTTGTCGATTCCGAATGCGCTGAGGAGCTCATCAGACCACTTGCGGTTAGGAACATCAAGGAGCTGCATACCTGAAGCATCTGAAACCTCTGTAGCATACTCGCCTGTAAGGATAAGTCTGAGATAATCCTTAGGAAGAAGGATATGAGCTACCTTTGAATAGATCTCAGGCTCATTGTTCTTTACCCAGAGGATCTTTGCAGCTGTCCAGCCTGTGAGAGCAGGATTTGCAGTGATCTCAACAAGCTTGTCTCTGCCGACGATGCGGTTCATTTCCTCTACCTCAGCAGCAGTTCTCTGATCGCACCAGATAATTGAACGGCGAAGTACATTATTATCCTTGTCCAGCATTACCAGACCGTGCATCTGTCCTGAGATACCGATGCCCTTGACATCTTCCTTCTTGACACCGCTCTTAGCCATAACAGCCTTGATGGTCTCAACCATAGCGTTAGCCCAGTCAGCAGGCTCCTGTTCAGCATAGCCGTTCTTTGGCTGATACATTGGGTATTCGATGGTCTTTGAAGCGATAACGCTTCCCTTTTCGTCAAAAAGAACTGTCTTTGTACCGCTCGTACCACAGTCCACACCTATTAAATATGCCATAATTTACAACTCCTTTTGATTATTTAAATAGCCGATCAGAATCCTGTTGCATTCACCATCAGCTAAATATTTGCAGATCACTTACCTTAAATTGTTATTCTATAATTTATAATATCTTAAATCAGCAATTTTTGCAAGACCTTTTTTGCTCATTTTTTTGCATACTGCGCTTCTTTTGCGGACTTGTGCATATTATTAAACGGAAGCGCTGAGGACTGTCGTGTCTGATTCGACCGTCCACAGCGCTGTTATGCCATTTTTCAGTTCAGAAGATCTAAGGTCAGACGTCTTGAATTAACGTCAAAGTAGTCCTCAAGCTCCGCAACATAATAGCGGAAAACTATCTTATCCTTAGCAGTTACCACTTCTTCAGTAGGCACTGCGTCCTCCTTATTCTTATCTTCCTCTGCAACGACCATCTTTGAAGAGGAAAGAAGCATTACATCTCCGCTTTCCGAAACTCCGAGGTCAGCAAGCTGAGCATCTGTAAGAGTATTCAGCATAACTGTATGGCTCTTAGTTACATTGAAGTAGGTTATTCCTGTAGGAGGGTCAACATTAAGTCTGTTATATATTTTAAGTGCTTTTGGCTTGATCTCGCTGAAGTATATTCTTTCACCGGGATCAGTGCCGTTCTTCTCGATAACCAGAGGATCAGGATCCAGTATATAGTATCTGCCGTCAGCTTCCTTGCCTATTCCAAAGAAGTCAAGCTGTTCAGCATTAAGTGTGTCCAGCGGAACCGGGTCAACATCCGAAGCTGTCAGACCAAGCGCAAACTTACGGCTTGCGGAGAGATTTGAAAGCATGAGCTTGTTATCATAGGTATATCCGAGCCTTTTAAGCTCTGCATCTGTTACAGTTACCTCGATCTCATCGGATATTGAGTTGAGCTTGTCTGTGATCTCCTGTCTGTTCTGAGTTGTCCATGAGATATCCACCTTGCTCTGTACAGGTCGGTTCATGTAAACGATATGCTCCTGATTTTTCAGGGTGAATGTTGCAAAGGTATTCTTGACGTCAGCGTAATTAGGCTCAACGTATACAGCCGTGCTTCCGTTTGAAGTATCTTCGGTATTGACTACTCTGTAGCGGTATGTTCCCGACGGTGATACGCCCGTATCGACCACCTGCTCCTTGACAGAAGCCACAAAGAATGTGGAAAAGAGGAAATATCCGAGTGCGCCGAAGATGTACATCAGAAGAATGATGGTCGCCAGAGCTGTTTTTATTCCTTCACCTGCGCCCGAGAGGAGCAGTATTATTATACCTGCCGCTATGATAGGTATTATCAGTCCCCATTCGCCGAAGTACAGCAGTACAACGGGAAGCATTGCGGGAAGTATGACGAAGCTTGCAATACGCGTCAGTATCTGATGCCGGGTATACAGCATTACTATCAGTGCCGCAAGGGATACTCCCGAAACTGCAAGGCACGTGGAAACGCGGTCATTAATATGCATATCATAGAATATTGAAAAATAGCAGAGCCTGCATACGAACAGCATATAGACGATGCTCAGCACGGCTACTACTCGTTTTGTCCAGACATTTGCGAAAAACTTACTCATTGTTGCCTCCGAAATATGATCTATATATAAAATGTGCCATAGTCGCACACAGTATATTATAGCATTTCCATTCCGATTTTACAAGGTTTTTTTGAAATTTTTTCCAAAAAAACTTTTGCTTTACAAAACTCCGCAATAATTGTATAATATAATATAGCAGCAATTAATGAAAGGACAATGAAATGGCAGTTAAATTACCGAAACTTCGCAGAGTGCAGATATTATTCTTAATACTGACAATAACAATAATGTGTACTATATTTTATCTTTCCTCGCAGGACGCGGAAAGATCCTCCGACACAAGCAGCCTGCTCACCAAATTAGCGGTAAAGCTCCTGTACCCACAGTACGACAGCGAGCCTGACGATATAAAACGGGAAATGTGGAGCAAAGCTTCGTTCATAGTTAGAAAGCTCGCCCACTTCAGCATCTATGCTGCCCTGGGCTTCTGTGCCTCAGTCACCGTATGGAAAAGGAAACTGATCTCTGCGAAAAATCCGGGAGTCATTGTCTTCGGATTTCTTTACGCTGTTTCCGACGAATTCCACCAGAGCTTCGTAAAGGGACGCTCCTGTGAGTTCAGAGACATGATGATCGACACCTGCGGCGTTACTGTCGGCTTGATAATATCGCTGATACTGATGGGGATCATCGCACTTGCGGTAAAACGGCGCAGAAAACGCAGTCAGTAAGGTTTTGACCCGTGATCCCATATAACTGAAAAATCCCTGAAGAAGCTTTGCTTCTTCAGGGATTTGTTATTACTGCATTCCGCCTCTTACATAGAAGTTATCCTGAATAATCAGAGCACAGCCGCCGAGGAAATTGTTCTTTCCGTCTAATTTGCTGAGCACTACTCTGTCAGCAATCTCTTCACTTACAAGGCGTATCATCTCACGCTTGCAGTAGTCAAACTGCTTCTCGTTGAGCTTGAAGTTGTGAAGAACTATCTTCTTCGCAAAATGGCTTATAGCCAGATTATTGATGAGCACTGTGTACTTGGCGATAATATCATCAACAAGATTCTTTACAGCCTCCTCACCTCTCATAAGAGCCATGAATACGTTATCGGTATTGATAGCGTTCTTGTCGCCCTCGGTGAGCTCATAAAGCACAGGTGTCTTATCCTTTGAATAGATCTCATAGAAGGCGTTAAGCATAGCTGTTCTTGAAAGCTCTGCCTTGACTGAGCCGTTTGGGTAGCCCTCATACTGCTTACCATTCGGACAAACGATATATCTCTCGATAGTAGAGGTATATGAAACGTAATCGGCAGAAAGCTCGTTCTTGTTGATAATTGCGAGATTGACCTGATTGCCGTTGTGGATAAATGCCTGATTGGTCTGATAGCCGTTGAGGGTTCTGAAATCGTTGCTTGCAAGAGCCATAAGACCTATGGCATTGCCGCAGTGTATCTCAAAGTTAAGTCCGCCCGACAGCTTGTCTATGAAGTTTGTAAAGTCAAGAACTCCGTCCTTATAGAATATCTTCAGCTTGCCCCACATTGAAGGCACAACACCAACACCCAGTCCGAGGATCTTATCCTTGGTGAGAGCGCTGTTCTCGACCATCTCGTTGCTGGTCTTGATTATGTAGTTAATGATGTCCTTGCTGGTAGTTCTGTCGTCGATGACCATGCTTGCCTTGTCAAGGACCTCGGAATTAAGGTTTGTAAGGCCTATACTTACTTCCTTTTCATCAACTGTAGCACCAAGAGCGAAACGGCTGTTTACATTGATGTCGATAAGTATTTTCCTTCTGCCTTTCTGGAGCTTTTCGGTATTTACAGGAGCTTCGCCTATCTCTACGAGAACGCCCTCCTCTATCATCTCATTGGTAATGATAGTTACGGCGGCT
>SFMO01000062.1 GCA_004554385.1 Ruminococcus flavefaciens | reverse complement strand
TGTTTTTTCGGGCTTGCGCGGAATTGCAGTGTGATCCCTTTGCAGAATAATTTGTCCAACCGCAGGAGAAGTGTAGGAAAAATAAAGTTGAGAATAACTATATCTTTTGTCGGAGCATGAGCCATGATTTTTATTTTTGTCGGTTATGCTGCATTTTGAACATTAATTTCCATGTAATAAAAAATTATTGCAGAGCCATAATACTACCACGGCATCAAATTATTTTTAAGGAGATAACAGAAATGAGCAATAACAGCAATAACAAGGGCGTAATGACAGAAAAGGGCAGAGAGGCTCTCGAAAGATTCAAGATGGAGTCTGCAAACGAGCTCGGTATCAACCTCAAGCAGGGCTATAACGGCGATCTTACTTCACGTGAGGCAGGCTCTATCGGCGGCAGCATGGTCAAGAAGATGATCGATTCCTATAAGATGCAGTAAGAACTGTATATTATGAAAAAAGTGCAGCAGTGAAAACTGCTGCACTTTTTAATGCCGGTCGGCATATTATTTGAAAAACAGGTATGCACATACCGCAACTGTGATAAAGCCGAATATCGCACCGCATATGACCTTTACAAGGGGACTGCTCATGCTCTTGATGCGCTCTGCGGATATCTCGTCAAGGGGCTTGCCTTCCATGAAAGCCCTTATCTCCTTGTAGGTCTGGATATTGTTTGATTTTTTCATCTTTTCGACTTTTACAGCCGTGAACATTGATACGGCGAACAGGATACCCCATATAACTCCGCCGAGCCAGCCGAGATACTTTATCAGCGGTATAATGGAGACTGCCAATGCAATATATTCGGCTGTAAGCAGCCATGCCATTGCATTGAATTTCTTCACGTCGTTGTTTTCGATTTCCTTTTTCATAGATTCAACATCTCCTTTAACTAATTCGTCAAGAGAAATATTGAAAAGATTTCCAAGCAGCAGAAGGCTGTGTATGTCAGGGTAGCTCTTGCCGTTTTCCCAGTTTGAAATTGTCTGGCGGCTTACGTATGCTTTTTCGGCAAGGGTCTCCTGTGACCAGTTCAGCTTTCCGCGGTACTTTTTTATCTGATTTCCTATCTCCATTTTTTCCTCCTTGGAGTTTTTTCTCCTGACTGACACCAGTATAACATCAGTCGTGAGAAAGGTCTATAAATTTGTTTTTACATTGCACGAAAAAGTTGTCAAAAGGCATTTACAAACCATGTCAAAGCTCTTTTACATGGCGAAATACAGGCGTTTGTTCTATATGCAAAAAGGACAGACCAAAGGTCTGCCCTTTGCTGATGATATTACTTATTTTTGCGTCTTACGATAACTGCCACAAGGTCAGGACCTATATTTGAGGTAACAACAGCACCTATGCTGCCGAACATCTCAGCCTTTCTGCCTGTCTTTTTGGCAAGCTCCTTCTCAACCTCCTTGGCGGCAGTGTCGTCCTTGCCGTGGAGCATGATATAAGGAGTCTGGGGAGTCATGTTCTTTTCAACTATCTCTACAAGCTTGGGAACGATGTTCTTTTCGCCTCTTATCTTGTCAACAGTCTCTGTATTGCCGTCAGCAAACATGATAACGGGCTTGAGTCCCAGAAGCTCGCCTGCAAAAGCCTTTGCTGCGGAGATACGTCCCGATTTCTTGGCATATCTGAGAGAGAATGGGATCGCATAAATAGCGCATACGTCGAACCAGTCCTCCAGATAAGCTACTATCTCCTCGGGCTCAGCACCGCGGCGTGCCTTCTTTGCAGCCTCCATAACGGGATAGCCGTAGAAAAGGGTATAGCACTTTGAGTCGATATTGTATATGCGGAGCTTTTCTGCGGCATCGGGATTGTTGTCGAAGAAGTCGTTCTTTCCGAGAACTGAGTTATTGAATGTACCCGAGCCCTTTGAGTTGATGGAAACACTGATAATATCGGTGTATCCCTGTTCATAGAGCTCCTTGTAGGTCTCCTCGAAGGTCACGGGGGAGATCTGTGAATGCTTAGGGATCTCGTCGGTTTTTTCGAGAAGCTCGTAGAATTCCTGTGTGGACTTGTCATACAGCTCTCTGAAGCTTTCGCCGCCTACAGTCAGAGTGAAGGGCAGTACCTTTATGCCGAGCTCCTCTATAGTCTCTTTTGGAAGGTCACAGCATGAATCGGTGAGTATAGCTATCTTTCTCATATTAATGTCTCCTTTACCATTCGTATTTTGTGAGCTTTCCCTCGCGGGAAAGGTCGGGATAATCCCATTGTCTCAGCACCTCATATACCGCAATTGCCACGGAGTTTGAAAGATTGAGGCTGCGCAGCTCATTGCGCATAGGTATTCTTACGCAGCTGTCAGGATTATCGTGAAGGAGCTCCTCGGGGAGTCCCTTGTCCTCTCGTCCGAAAACAAGATAGGCATTGTCGGGGTATTCTGCTTCACTGTGGACGTGAAGTCCCTTTGTGGTGAAGTAGAAGAAATGACCGTCCTTGTTTTTTTCGAAGAAATCCGCAAGGCTGTCATAATATGTGATGTCCAGTTTGTCCCAGTAGTCCAGACCTGCACGTTTGAGGTGCTTGTCGCTGACCTCGAAGCCCAGCGGACGGACGAGGTGGAGCCTTGCTCCCGTTACGGCGCAGGTTCGGGAAATATTACCCGTATTCTGCGGTATCTGAGGTTCTACAAGGACTATATTGAGGTTTTGCATAGGTCTCCTTTGAATATGTTATTCCTTAATAATTTTTCGCAGTTTTCTTTTATTCGTCGGTATACTTAGGCGTATTATTCAGATAATATTACTGTCCGCACTGCGGATAATAAATAACGGAGTATTATAATATGAATATGAAGTCACTTGCTAAGGGTGCGGCTGCGGGAGCAGTAGTCGGATTTGCCTGCTATGCGCTTTCCAACGCCCGTCCCATGAAGAAAATGAGCATAAAGCGCGACGCAGGGAAAACTCTCAGAGCCGCAGGGGCACTGCTTGACGATATAAAATCGGTAATTATGTAGGCTCGCCCGAATTGCGTCTGTACCCAAGATAGCTCTCAAGGATAAGCACTGCCGCCACTGCGTCCACGACAGCCTTGCGTTTTTTGCCGCGTGTGTTGGTGACATTCAGCGCATTATGGGCGGATACGGTGGTGCAGCGCTCGTCCCAGAGCTTAACGGCAACGCCTGTGAGCTTTTCGAGCTCCTCTGCGAAGAGCCTGCATTTTTCGGCTCTTTCGCCAACTGTACCGTTCATATTCATGGGATAGCCCACCACTATCTGCTCAGCCCGCTGTTCTTTTGCCAGTTCAGCGGTTTTTTCAATACATTTTGTGAAGTCCTTTTCGGCGATTACCGTCACGGGAAAGGCTATCATTTCGCTTTTACCGCAGACAGCGATACCCGTTCTTGCGTCGCCGAAGTCAACTGACATTATAATCATTGTATTTTTCCTTTGTAATATTGTAGGGGACGGCGTCCTCGACGTACCATTAAAGGGACGCCCTCTCTTGCAGGGCCCCCTAATCGGGTCCGTCCCCTCTGTCGCGTTACGACATCTCCCCACCCCGTGGGGAGTCACCCTTGACCTGACCAAAGGAACACAGTCCCTTTGGAATCCCGTTCATGGGCTCGGCGTACTTATCGCGCTGTAAGCGATGTACAAATATCATTTCTTATATTATTAAGCGAGTTTACGAGCGACAACGTGGCAAGCGGTC
>SFMO01000061.1 GCA_004554385.1 Ruminococcus flavefaciens | reverse complement strand
CCGGACATGGTCAGCGGCTTGCCGAGATGCCTCATCATATCATCTGCTAACTTCAGTTTCTGTGCTCTGGTGATAATTGGAGCGTAATATGCAGGCTCCACATAAAAGCGAGTACACATATAATCACGACCTTTCAGTCCTCGATCTTTCTCTGCTTATAGTGTTTCCTGCAAAGCGAGATATAACTCTCGTTTCCGCCGAGCTGTACTTGTTCTCCCTCTGTGACCATTTCGCCGTTGAGGAGTCTTGCATTAAAGTGCGCCCGCTTGCCGCACCAGCAGATCGTCCGTATCTGTTCAATATCGTCTGCAAGTTCCATGAGCCGCTGTGCGCCGGGGAAAAGATGACTCTGGAAGTCCGTCCGCAAACCGTAGCATATAACGGTGATGTTATGCTCATCGACAAGGTCGCTGAGCCTGTCAATGATCTCCGGAGCTAGGAACTGCACCTCGTCAAAAATAATGCAGTCATAATGCTCACCGCTATAGTTTTCGAGGAAGTCTTCTGCAAATTCACAGGGTTCCTCCAGTCCGATACGGGACTTTATCACTTTTGCACCGTCTCTGTCCTCGCATCGCGGCTTCAGAAGCACGACCTTTTTGTCGCGCTCATAGTAGTTATATCTCACCATCAGCGCATTGGCAGTCTTAGAGCTGCCCATCGCACCGTAACGGAATATCAGTTTTGCCATTTGCCTTACTCCTCATCGTCCTCATGCATGGCGTCGTATCGCTCGGCATCTCTCTTGCTTGCTATGGATGCAGGTTCAAGGATACCGAGAACACGCCCGATCAAAGTGACATTGTCATATTCTGTGAACGTCATAGTATCATAGTTTTCATTATATGATACCAGACCTTCCTCTTCATATATCTTTATATATGTACTGTTACCCACCATAAAGGCTCCGACCTCGCCGTATTGCAGTTCAGGACAGCCGGGATACTTCTCCACAAGAACAAGATCGCCATCGTGGTATTCTGGTTCCATACTGTCTCCGTTGACCGGAAATACAAGGTCTGCCTGTCGTATTGCTGCGTTCGTATTCGGATACAGATAGATCGGCGTCCCGTGATCCTCAAACTCAGCACCAACGTCAAAGCCTGCAGCAAGCCCCTTGTCGCAGCATACCAGTTTAATAATTTCCGGGAAGCTGCCAACGGTTTCTGCTGTCTCAAGCGAAGAGAGCAGACTGTCAACTGCAAGCTGGTGAGGATACGACAGTCCACGGTATCTCTCTACCATAGACTTCTCCTTATCCGTATAGGTATTTTGCTTGTTTTCAATGCCATATAGTTCATACAGTGTGATACCGAGTGCTTCACAGAGTTTGGGAACAACACTGAAATCCGGACGCGTTCTTCCGTTCTCCCAATTACTGATAGCATTAGAGGTCACGCCGATCTTTTCTGCGATCACTTTCTGATCTATTTTTTGACGCTCTCTGTAGTACTTGATGCGTCCTCCGACGGCATGAGCGTCCTTTCGGTGTGCAGGATCAGAGATATTACTCTTTTTCCCTGCACTCTCCTCCCGCCCCTGTGAGACTGAGATATTCGATTTTTTATGCTGCTTCATAACAAAGCTCTCCCTTCAGCAAAACCTGATAAATGTCAATCCTCAAAAAACGAACAAATATTCTTATTGAAATCTGTGCAACTCTACAAAGTTTATCAAAGACTTTTCAACGCCGAAATTGTTAGAACTACAAAAAATGCCGTAGGCATTGTATCTTTGACTACATTATAGCACACTATTAGTGTTTTGTCAACTCAAAATTGCACTTGCATTTCGTTTGAGAGTGTGATATAATGGCAATGTCGGTATTCCGACTGGGGAAAAACGAGACATCGATCTGCCTTCGGTGTGCGGCAGGACAAGCTCATCCCGTTTATGCTCAGAATACCGTCAACTTCGCCATCAACCCACTTCGCCACGAAAGATAGAGAGATTCAGAACAAGAGATAGAGACAGTATCATAGAAACACAAGTTGCGAAACAGGAGGGCGTAAATGACTATATATCTTGACAGAGGACCATTTCTCACCATTCCCGACAAGCTGCATCCGGGGCAGTACAAAGTGATCCGTAACCCGGACTGGCATGGGGAACTTCCGGAGATCGTGTCCTTCACCGATTTTCTCAAATGGAACTACACATTGGAGTATGGCCGGCATATCCGTGAACTACACCACTATCGTCAGCTCCAGCTGCCGTGGGGTGTTCCTAGGGGTGCCGATATCGAAACTGTCATCATAGAGGAAGGCAGATATGACCGCATAGACCACGATTCCTTTGATATGTATGTGATCTGCAATGTCGTGTTCGATATGAACGGGTGCAGGCAGTGTCAGAAATATATCGTACACGGTTATTATTGCTCCAACGGCGGATCGGACTTTCTGTGTGATGCAGAACTGTACAACGGGCAGTTCATCCGACTGAATAATCCTCTGGATGAATTTCTTGTGCCTATCCTTTCAAAGAAGGATTTTGAGAGCATACCGTCGTAACGCACAGTTCGTCTGCAACGAGACCATCCTGCTTCAGCTCATGAAGCTGAAGGACAAGAACGACAATTACCTCTGGAAGCCGTCGCTCGACATCGCAAAGCCGGATACGCTGCTCGGCAGACCGATCCGCACCTCTTCCTTCATGCCCGGTATTGCAAAGGGCGAGCGTGTTCTCCTCTTCGGCGACATGAAGAATTACTGGGTGGCAGACCGTCAGAACCGCACCTTCCGCCGTCTGAACGAGCTGTATGCCCGCACCGATCAGGTCGGCTTCCTTACCACACAGCGTGTGGACGGTCGTCTGATCCTGCCGGAGTCCGTGAAGGTGCTGAAGATGGCAGGTACGAAGTCCAACACCACAGGCGGCGGTACAACTGGCGGTAATACCGGCGGCAACGGCTGATAAGAACGGAGGGCAGATAAGTGAATCTGATCTCACTGCCTGAAACAAAAAACTACCTCCGTGTTGACCACTGTGAGGATGACAAGCTCATCCTCACTCTGATCGATACGGCACAGCGGCTCGTGATGGATGTGGGCAGAATGAATGAAAAGCAGTTAGCGGAGAATGAGGAAACCTCCCGGCAGGCTATGCTGTATACTGTATCTTACCTCTATGAGAACCGCAATACTGCTGATTATCATGCGCTGACACTGACACTCAGGGCACTGTTATTCGCACAAAGAGAGGGCGTGGTCTGATGGAGATCGGGAAACTGAATCAGCGGATCGCCGTCCTTGAAAATCATGTCAAAAAAGATGCAATCGGAAATCACAAAGCCCGGTGGGATGAGGTGTTCTCCCTCTGGGCTTCTGTGACTGTATCAAATACTGTCGGCGGTGCAGCTGAGGAAACAAATACCGGAGTGACCAGAGAGATACAAAAGCTGGAGGTCATTATCCGTCAGACTCCGCAGACAAAAAAGATGACTTCTACCGTATACCGCATCCGCTTTGAAGGTATTGACTATGACATCAAGGGCATTGTGCCGAATTATCAGACGCAGGACTATATGAAACTAAATAAAACCAAATATCTACCGTAAGCGCCAACCACACCCAGCCCCACCTAAAAACAAAATGAGCCGAGGAACAACCTCGGCTCAAGTATTACAATGTAACGTGAACTGTATGCAACTGTATGTTACTGTGTAACGCTTACTGTATTTCACTGTATGTCTG
>SFMO01000060.1 GCA_004554385.1 Ruminococcus flavefaciens | reverse complement strand
TCAACAACCTTGATCTTGAATTCAGGTGTATATCTCTTGTTTGGTTTTCCTTTTGGCATAAAAATGTCCCCTTTCGTTAGACTTCATTTTGGTATATTTCTATTATACCACATTGTCTAACAAAAGGGGAGCATTTCATTTATCTGTATTTTTATATCGTGATATTTATTCTTTGCGCAGCACGTATTGTTTATTCTAATCTGCCATATCTTCTGAAAGAGCCGACAGACCTGAAAGTTGTTCTTTCAGATGGACCTGAGGAGGATCAGGCAGTTGATTGGATACCGCCTATGGGAATAAGTCGGCGTATGACGGAGTCAAAGGGCTTGTTTGGGATAGGTATAGGCAAGTCATATTATTATGCCGTTGCAGCGGTCGGTGATAATGAAGCAGATATGCTTCTTGTTCGCGGCACAAAGAACTTTGGTGATATGTTTGATCCGAAGACAGGTGTAAATAAAGATGAGAAAAGAATAAAAGGCTATTTGTTTCCTATGAGCGATAAGCTGAAAAAAGCTCTTGCAGAAGCCGATACCATGATGAAGGAAAAGGGCTTTTCTTTTGGAAATGGGTACTATGTTGACACGCTTTTTAAGTATAAGATAATGTTTAATGTGTTTTCTGGCGGAATATTCGTTGTTTTGGCTGCTTTATGCATAATAGCGGTGCTTGTTGAAAGAAAGCGTGAAAATACAGAAGCAGGACTGACTGAAAAGCTAATAAAAGTAAGCAGATATACAATGATAAGTATTATTGTTGCTTTTTTGATATTGAATATTATAATATAAAACGTGATATTAAAGGCTGCACGGCGAGTCCGTGCAGTCTTTTTTATCTTTATCAGCTTTACGCAAAAATAGGTTTGACATTCTCTATAATAGATGATATAATGATAATATCTATTGAAATATAAGAGAAAGAGGTCATATTTATGGCAAAAGATAAAAAGCTGGTATCCGAAATAACCTCAATGGACGAGGATTTCGCTCAGTGGTATACCGACATCTGCAAAAAAGCAGAGCTTATTGAATATACAAGCGTCAAGGGCTGTATGGTAATACGCCCCTACGGCTACGCTATATGGGAGAATATGCAGCATATCCTTGATACCAGATTCAAGGAATTGGGTCACGAGAATGTATGTATGCCTATGTTCATTCCCGAGAGCCTTCTCCAGAAGGAAAAGGACCACGTTGAGGGCTTCGCTCCTGAGGTAGCATGGGTAACTCACGGCGGAAGCGAAAAGCTGGAGGACAGACTCTGTGTACGTCCTACATCAGAGACTCTTTTCTGCGAGCACTATGCAAATATCGTTCATTCCTACAGAGACCTTCCAAAGCTCTATAATCAGTGGGTAAGCGTTGTACGCTGGGAAAAGACCACACGTCCTTTCCTTCGTTCAAGAGAGTTTCTCTGGCAGGAGGGACACACTATCCACGCTACTGCTGAGGAGGCTATCGAGGAGACAGAGCGTATGCTCAATGTATATGCTGATTTCTGCGAGAAGTCCCTTGCTATGCCTGTTGTAAAGGGCAAGAAGACTGAGAGCGACAAGTTCGCAGGAGCCGTTTCCACATACGCTATCGAGGCTCTTATGCACGACGGAAAGGCTTTGCAGGCAGGTACATCACACTATTTCGGCGACGGCTTTGCAAAGGCTTTCGGCATTGAATATACAGATAAGGAAAACAAGAGAGTTAATCCTCACCAGACAAGCTGGGGCGTTACAACACGTCTTATCGGCGCAGTTATTATGACTCACGGCGATAACAGCGGTCTTGTGCTCCCACCTGCTGTAGCTCCTGTACAGGCAGTTATCGTGCCTATCGCTCAGCACAAGGAGGGCGTTCTTGACAAGGCAGGAGAGCTTCTTAATGAGCTCAAAGCCGCAGGTATCAGAGTAAAGCTGGACGACAGCGAGAACTCACCCGGCTGGAAGTTTGCTGAATATGAGATGAAGGGCGTACCTGTACGTATTGAGATAGGTCCCCGTGATATTGAGGAGAACCAGTGCATCGTGGCTGTACGCTACAACGGCGAGAAGAAGACGGTTTCACTGGGTGACCTTGCAGTATACGTAAAGGCTCTTCTTGAAAAGGAGATACCTGAGGGTATGTTCAACAAGGCTGCTGAGAACCGCGCAAACAGAACATATTCCTGCACAAGTATCGATGAGATAAACAAGGCGCTCGCAGAGCACGGTGACGGCTTTGTAAAGGCTATGTGGTGCGGCGAAGAGGCTTGTGAGGACGAGGTCAAGGAAAAGACAGGCGTTGGCTCAAGATGTATCCCGTTTGAGCAGGAGAAGCTCAGCGACAAGTGTGTATGCTGCGGCAAACCTGCAAAGTGCATGGTATACTGGGGCAAGGCATATTAATTAAGAGCTAAGATTTGTAGGGGCGGATATTATCCACCCGTAAAATAACGTTTTCAATTTGTAGGGACGACCATTGGTCGTCCGCATGATGTAATTAAATTTGTAGGGGACGGCGTCTCGACGTCCCAGTTAAGGGACGCCCTCACTTGCAGGGCGTCCCTCTTTCAAAAACAGTCCACCGGACTGTTTTTGAAATTCACCCTTGCGGAGCGCCTTACGTTTTTTGGGCTCTGCCCAAACCCGCCAGAGGCGCTGCCTCTGGACTCCGCCAAAGGAACACAGTCCCTTTGGAATCCCATTCGTGGGCTCGGCAAATTTTTTGGCTAACGGCTATATTACGAGGTGAGAACTATCAAAACAGTTGAGATATTCACAGACGGCGCCTGCAGCGGCAACCCAGGTCCCGGAGGCTACGGAGTGGTGCTACGCTTCGGCAGCGTAGAAAAGGAACTCTCAGGCGGCGACAGTGCCACCACCAACAACAGAATGGAGCTTCTCGGTGTTATAACGGGACTTTCCGCACTGAAGGAGCCCTGCAAGGTCATACTCACCACTGACAGCAAGTATGTGGTGGACAGCGTCACAAAGGGCTGGGTATACGGCTGGAAGAAAAAGGGCTGGATAAAGTCCGATAAGAAGCCTGCACTGAATGTTGACTTGTGGGAGCAGCTCCTGCCTCTTCTTGAAAAGCACGATGTAACCTTCAACTGGGTAAAGGGACACGCTGGTCATCCCGAAAATGAGCGCTGTGACCGCCTTGCCGTTGAGCAGAGGGATATACACGCAGGATAACGGAAATGAACAGGGAGTGAGAATATGGGACTTTTAGACAGCATCAAAAACGCAATATTCAATCGTGAACCAAAAGACGACGGCTTCATGACCGATGATGAAAAGGAGCTCCGTGAGTACGAGGAGTACTACACGCCCCAGTCGGGAGTTGCCGAGGGAACATATTCTGAGTTCGTTGTAAGCGATGTTTTCACTGTAAGCGGCAGGGGAACAGTTGTTACGGGAACAGTCACAGGCGGAGTTTTCCGTGTAGGCGACGAAGTACTTATTGTTCACGGCAATAATGACGGTATACCTACGGAGATAGTTGGCATCGAGCAGTTCCGCAAGGTGTGCGAAAGCGTCTCTGAGGGAGCGAATGCAGGCTTTATCCTCAAGGATGTTGACAGAAAACAGGTATTCCGCAACGATATAATCAAGAAGAAATAATAAAAAGCCATAAAGGTGATTTCCTTTATGGCTTTTTCTGTTATTACTGCTCGCCGTCATCGGCTGAGTCATTTTCTTCGGAGTCTTCTTCGGACTCTGATTTCTCATTATCAGGATCGTCGTCCATTATCTTCTTATAGCTTTTAGCCTCTTCGGCTTCTTTTTTAGCCTTTTTAGCTTCGGCAGCTGCCTTTGAAGCTGCCGCCTTTGAGCTTCTGCGCATGAGCACTATGGCAAATACCACAATAAGCACCGCAAGTCCTGCCATTGCGGCTATAAAAGCGACCTTTTTCAGGTTCACATCAGTAACGGTGTGCTCGATTTTCTCAGCTTTGGCATATTTCTCGCCTGCTGAGCCTGAGAATACGCTGAGTGAGAAGCCGTCAAGGAGCTGTCTCTGTGAGTTCTCAACGGTGTATCCGAAAGCATTGGTTCCTATGGATTTTACGCTCTTTGGTATGCTGACCTGTTTGAGGGCATCACATACAAGGAAAGCGTCTGTGCCGATGGATTCCACACCCTCAGGGATTATGACCTTGTTCAGCGCCATGCAGTATGCAAAGGCATTGTCCTCTATTTTTTTCAGAGTAGTCGGAAGAGAGAGCGACTCAATTTTCTGGTCGAACATGAAGGCTCCATAGCCTATGGAGCCGAGTCCCTCGGAGAAGTCAACGCTCTTTATGGCTGAGCAGTAGCTGAAAGCCTCATCGCCTATACTGTTCAGTGTTGAAGGAAGGTGTACAGCTGTGATCTGTGCACAGGTGGAGAAAGCTCCCGAGTGTATCCTGCTGATACCGTCGGGGAGGTTTATCTCGCCGCTTATTTTTGAAGAAGCGCGGTATATCTCGGACTTGTTCTTGTCCATGAGCATATCGTTGGCATAGATGAAGGTGCTGCTTGCTGAGGCGTCTATATCGCTTATAGCGAACCAGCTTCCCATGGCGTTTTCACCGATATTTTTCAGAGAAGCAGGCACCTTGAAGGTCTTTATGCCGCTGCACTGATAGAAGGCGTATTCGCCAATATCCGTGACTGTATCGGGGAGTGTGAGCTCCGAGACAGAGTCGCAAAGTGCGAAGGCATAGGACGGTATAGCTGTGAGAGTTGAGGGTATCTCTATGCTCTCAAGGGATTTGCAGTCGAAGAATGCATGGTCGCCGAGGCTGTTGAGCTTGCGCGGAAGAGAGACGGTTTTCAATGATTCACAGCCGTAGAATGCGTTTTTTCCTATAGATGTTACAGAGTCGGGTATGTCAAGAGTGGTGATACCTGTGCAGTAGGCAAAAGCACCGTCAGCAATGGCGGTTATAGCCTTTCCGTTTCTTATGGAAGGAACGCTTTCAACGACGATGGCACTGCATTTTGTAATAGTATATGTGTCGTCATCGTTCAGTTCATAGTAGAACGAACCGTCGTACATAGTGTCTTCGGCGCCCGGCAGGTTGTCCGCAGCAGCACCTAATGGAAGTACAGAGCAGGCAGCTGCTCCCAAAGCGGTAAGAGCTGCGGCAATATTCTTAATCTTCATCTTCAAGAGAGTCTTCCTCCTCATCGGTATCTTCGTTTTCCTTTTCTTCACGTGCCTTGCGTCTCTCGGCAGCCTTTTCCAGCTTTTCAGCCTTAGCCTTTTCAGCCTTGCTTTTCTTCAGCTTTTTGCCTGTGAAAATGCCGATAATGCCAAGTATAAATGCAGCTGCGATGCCGCCGACAGTGTAAAGGAAACCTGTGGAGATGTTCTTGCCTAATACCTCGGTAGTTCCCGAGATGACCTCGATGCCATTGGCTTTGGCGTATTTGTATGCCTCAGAATCCTTGGGGGCATAGAGCTTGAAGCCCTCTGTAAGGACATCGCTGGGAGCTCCGTTTTCAACGTCTGCGTTATCATCGTGGCAGAAGCCGAATGCGCATGTGCCGATATTAACGAGAGTATCGGGGAGATGAAGTGTTTTGAGGGAATTGCAGTTGTAAAAAGCATCAGCACCGAGAGTTGTAATGGTATCAGAGAGCTTTACCTCGCTGAGATTCTCGCAGTCCTCAAAGGCATAGGCATTGATGACATCAGTGCCCGGAAGCTCCACCTTTTTGAGGTTCACCGCATGAATGAAAGCGGACTGAGCTATTTCCTTTACGCTCTTTGGAGCGATGAACTCTGTTTCGGGCTTTGCAGCAGGATAAACCATGAGAACGGACTTGTCCTTATTGTACATTATTCCGTTTTCCGAGGAGAAATTGCCGTTTCCGTCGGTAATGCTTATTTCCTCAAGGGCAGAGCAGAATACGAAGGGCTCTTCGTCGTCCCATGTCTGAAGGCTGCCGCCTGCCTTGAAAAGCTTCAGAGCATTGCAGCCTGTGAATATGCCGTTTCCTATTTTTTCGGCACCGGGCAGCTCTACGGATTCCAGAGCCGTGCAGCTGTCAAAGGCGTTGTCGCCAATTGTCTTTACGCTCTCGGCAGCGGTTATCTTTTTCAGATTTCCGCACATATAGAAGGCTCTGCGCTTTATTTCCGATATGCCGTCGGGGATAATTACTTCAGTAGCCTGACATGTTGCATTGAAGCATGAGGTATATATAGCGTCGACCTTTTTGCCGTCGATAGTATCAGGAACAGTTATAACGTCGTCAGATGAATAGCAGAATGTGAGCACTGTCTCACCGTTTATTTCGGCGTAATCATAGTCACCCGACCTTGTGCTGTTGAGTGCCTGCATTTCCACCTGTTTATTCTCATACTCCTCGGTAGTAAGGAAGGTGAAGTTATTCTGATAGTCGTAATCAGAGTCCTTGTCGTGGGCATAGAGAGATGCAGCAGAGCCCTGTGTTCCCACGATAGTGAAGGCTTCGTTTTTGGAAGCTGTATTTCCGCTTTCAGAGAGGTAGTATCCGAATGCGCAGTATCCGATAGTCTGTACCGAATCAGGGATGACGACCTCGCTTAGTCCTGTGTCATAGAATGCGTACTGACCGATGGTCTCAAGCTTTTCGGGGAGAGTTATCTCTTCAAGGGCACGGCAGCTTGTGAAGACGCCGCCGCCGATATGCTCAAGAGTATCGGGGAGCTTTACATCCCTGAGTGAGCCGCAGTTTGAGAAGGCGTAATCGCTGAGATATTCAAGCTTTGTTCCGCTGAAATCGGCAGTTCTTAGTCCTGTGTAGGCAAATGCGAAGTGCTCGACCTTTTCAAGAGAAGAAGGCATTTTTATCTCAAATGGCGCGGTATTGTAAAATGCAGAAGCGCCGATCTTTTTTACGGTTTCCGGAATGGTGAAGGACTCACCCTTTTTGCAGCTTGGGTAGCATATGATCTCGGATCTGTCTTTGTTGTAGAGTATACCGTCCTCAGCACAGTAGTCCGCACTGTCATCTGCCACCTTTATCTCGGTGAGCTTTGTGCAGTAAATGAAGGGGTTGTCAGCTGAGATATAATTGATCGTAGCAGGGAGCGTAACGGTTTTGAATGTGCTGTTCTCATGGTCGCTTCCAAGAGCAGTCTTGCCAAGCTCTGTGACAGTGATACCGTCCAGCTTGTCGGGGATAACGAGGTCCTCGGCAGTGCTTGTGCAGTCCTCGATACAGATGTTGCCGTCGTGAGTCAGTGAATACATGAAATCGCCGCTGATAGTGTAGGAGTCAGGGTTTGTGGTAGTTTCCGTAGCACCCTCCACAAGGAAATCCTCATCGGCGAATGCGTTTGCAGCAGGAAGGGCTGCATATGCGCATATAAGCATGCCTGCTATGAAAGCAGCAGTTTTTTTGCGATCAAACATAAATATTACCCTCTCAAAATATTTATAGTCAACATTTCAAATGTTTTATACTGTCATGATTATGTGATGTCCTGCACATTATGCAGCCCCTGAACGGAGTTCGGGGCAGTAACCGCCATGGAGCAGCTATTCAGGACACACTACATTATAGCACAAAAGGCATAATATTTCAATGAATTTCACGCAGTTTTCTCATTTCAGCGGACTTTTTTCAGATTTCGTCCACATTGCTGCGTTATATTCCGCCAAGGAGCTCCTTCAGAATATCTGAGCTGAAAAAGGCTTCGGTGCTGAACAGCTTAAGGAGCTGCTCCATATTTTCCTCGCAGTACTCTGTCTCCTTGGAGTAATCCTTAGCAATATCGGCACATTCCCCGAAACCGCAGCTGCCTTTCACGGAAGCGCGGCAGCGGTAAAGACTGCTTATGACGATGACACTGACCACAGCGAATTTCGCATAGCCCAGCACCTCGCCGTCGTATACGCTTTTCAGCAGATAGCGGAATATGATATACAGGGCTATCCTGCGCAGGTAGGGCTGATGAGCGGAGTCCGCCGCGGGAGCGCTGCCGAGCATAGTCCTGCATTTACGGATATATGGCAGCCAGCTCTCATCTATGGGTTCTAAACTCTCGAAGCAGGCAAATACGGCGTCAAGAGCGCTGCCGCAGTATTCACCTGTATGCTCCGCCGAAGGCATATCAATGTATTGCTGAGCTTCATCAGCAATGTCAAGCACACGGCAGAGAGCTTTATCGAGGGGGATACTCTCGTCACTGAGAACCGAGAACATCTCGCTGCGGGCATCAAGGAGCAGGTCCATGAGCTCCTCGTCATAGTCTCCGGAGGCTTCTTCAAAGGTAATTTCCTCTTCATGGAGCAGGAACGGACTTGATAGTATCAGTTTTGCGGCGGCTTCACAGCAGAGCCCGACGCCGCCCTCCTTGAACGAGCCGAACCACTCGAAGTACCGCGGATGGTCTGAGCATATGCGGCAGAGTTTGTCCTCGCCAAGCTCGGTATAAATGTCGCAAAGCCCGTGTTCATTGAGAAACGGGCATCGCTCGTCCTCTGTGAGGATAAATGAGCCGTCATTGATGCTGCGGCGCAGTCTTTCTCCGAATTCTCCCTCTACGCTCTGATAAAACTCATAGGCGGAACTGTCTATGTCTATTTCCCAGCCCTTGCAGCAGCTGTCACGGCAGTCTCCTGCGATACAGCGGAAGCTGCGGCAGTACAGCGGTGTTCTGTATATCATGTTTTTCTCCTTAAAACCGGACAGTATCAAGTTCGCTGCGGCATAAAATTACCGAGCCCCTGAATGGCTCGGTAATTTGTTTTATTTACGCAATGAGCTGAACGCCCGGTCCTTTTTTATCATTTTTTTGTATAAGAAGCGTACTTTTCGTCCTGTATTTTTGGGTTTTTCTTCTCCTTGATAAGCTCTGCACGGTTGAACTCCTCAGGAGTTGTAAATGTGGGAACTATCTCATGGAGAGCTTCAACGGCAATATCCTTGAGGTTCTCGTTTGCGGCATTGCGGAGTTTTCTCAGCTGTCTGATGAACTTTTCGCTGTCAAGCTCTATCTGTCTGCCGATGAAAATAAGCTTGTTAGAGGTCTTCTGCAAGCCCTCTTCGTCCATAAGCAGCTCTTCGCGGAGCTTTTCGCCGGGGCGGAGACCTGTGAACTTTATCTCCACGTCCTGATAAGGCACCTTGCCATACATGCGGATCAGGTTCTCGGCAAGTCTTACAATGTGTACGGGCTTGCCCATGTCGAGGACAAATATCTCGCCGCCGTGAGCTATAGCAGCAGCCTCCATAACAAGGCTGACAGCCTCAGGTATAGTCATAAAGTATCTGATAACGTCGGGGTGGGTAACTGTAACTGGTCTGCCCGACTCTATCTGTCGTCTGAACAGCGGTATGACTGAGCCGTTTGAGCCGAGAACATTTCCGAATCTTGTGGTAACGAACTCTGTGCAGCCGTCCTTCTGCTGTGAAAGGTACTGTATTATCATTTCGCAGCAGCGCTTTGAAGCACCCATGACGTTGGTGGGATTTACAGCCTTGTCCGTTGAGATCATAACAAACTTGCTGACCTTGTGGAACTGTGCAAGAGTAGCCACATTGAATGTGCCGACGACGTTGTTCTTGATAGCTTCCATAGGCGAATTTTCCATAAGGGGAACGTGCTTGTGGGCAGCTGCGTGGAAAACGATATCGGGCTTGAAGCGTTCAAAGATGCTGTTCATGCGGTAATAGTCTCTTACAGATGCGATGAGCACAGTGAAGTCGAGTGAGTCGCCGTACTCCATTATGAGTTCCTGCTGAACGTCGTAGGCGTTGTTTTCGTATATATCAACGATGATTATGCGTTTCGGGTTGTACTTTGCTATCTGGCGGACGAGCTCAGAACCGATGGAGCCGCCTCCGCCTGTGACCATGCAGACCTTGTGGCTGATGAAGTTCCTGATGTCCTCGTTGTCGAATTTGATGGGAGCGCGTCCGAGAAGGTCCTCAACTCTGATGTCGTGCATCTGAGTAAGAAGGGGCGTATTTCCGCCGTCGAAGATAAGACTTCCGATGAACGGAACTACCTTGACCTTTACGTTTGTTCCCGAGCATATATCGAGGATACGCTTGCGCTCGTCGTCGAGACATGATGGGATAGCGAAGATTATCTGTTCGATATGCTGCTGATCCACGAATTTGTGGATATCGTTTGTAGTACCTACGACTGTAACGCCGTTTATCTCTGTACCGATCTTGTTTCTGTCGTCGTCGATGATGCAGACAGGATCGTAGACCGCCGAGGCTTTATTGTCCTCATAGGGAGATCTCTGCGCATTTTCGATCTCTGTGAGGATCATGCGGCAGGTCTGACCGCCGCCGACGATCATGGTACGTTTTCTGCTGCCGTCTGTTCTTGACTTTGAGAAGGTGACGAATGTCTCTTTGAAAAGGAATCTGAACAGACACACTCCTACCAGGGCGAAAGCTGCCTGTACGGCTAAAAACGTGGCAGGAACGTCCTTGCGGATGATATAGACTATGATACCTGCTGCAAGGAAGCCGAAGACGACTCCGTTTATACATGACAGGTAATCTCTTTTGTTGAAGAATCGCCACAGCTTGCTGTAGGCGCCGAATATGAACAGTGCACCGCAGCAGGTCAGCGAGCAGACGACGAAGCTGATGAGCGTGTCAGAGCGGCTTACATCTGCATTAAAGAATGAAAGCACAAAATTGGCTGTCAGTGCTGATGAAATGATGATAAATACGTCAGCAAAGGCGAGAATGATCCTGCGTACGCTGAACTTTTCAAGTGCTTTTTTCAATTAAATTGCCCCCCAATAATTATCAGCTTTGATCGCTGATCATGTTTATTTGATCCCCATCATTGACTTCGATGGCAGTAAATGGCAGATATTCGTCGGAAGCCCTTATAAGCCCGGGATCGCATTTTTCTTTTAGCAGATCCCAGTTAGGGCGGCGCGAGTCGGTATTGTGAGCGTCACTTCCGAAAATAATGCTGCGCTTGTCATTTATAAGCTTCTCTATGAGCTGAGATTCGCGTTCAAGGAGAAACACCTCGTTATTGAACTGAAAAACAGCATCGGTCTCTAATATTTTTTCAAAGTTTTCGGGCGTATAGTATGCCATGTAGCGGTGGATATGAGCGAGCACGACGGTAAGACCGTACTCTGACCTTATGGCATTGATCTCATCTGACATCCAGTCCTCGTAGTCGCGGAAGGGGAGCTCGAGCAAAATCATATCCGAGTCCTCAATCGCGAGCTTGTCTATACCGTGGATCATAGAAATGCCATGTTCTATAGCTATCTCTGCTCCGAGTGACATATGGGGCAGGACTATATTCTGTTCAGCGGCGATCCCTGCGAGGCTCTCATAGGCTTCCTCGCGTCTGAGCAGATATTCGGAGAGAGACCGTTCCTCATGGGCGTAAAAATGGGGCGTAGCGATAACGCGCTCAACGCCCTGCTCCTTCATGATATTTATCATTTCCAGAGCGGTCTCAGCGTCCTTGGCACCGTCGTCAAATTCAGGCAGAATATGGCAATGGTAATCTGTTAGCATATTTAGTTGTCTTCCTTTTGTTTTTTGTTCTGAATATCCCCGTATCGGAAATAAAAATATATCTATCAGAAACAGCGGCGTATATTTTTCTTTGCCGATGTTATATTTTTTTACTTGCTGCCGTTCGTTTTTATTTGATATGTAAAGCGACATCGTTATAATTATATAACAGTTTATAGCGTCTTGTCAATAGGTAACAAAAGTTAATCTTAAATAATATTTAAATTCAGTAAGTATATTACCAAAAATTGTATAAAAAAATACAGCTGCCATTGGCAGCTGTATTTTGAGGTATATGAGAAACCTGGATTTTGTGGGTAGATCACTTGATAACTACGTCTGCGGGAACAGGGAGCTCTGTGAACTGGTGAAGTAGGAAGTACTGGATAGCCAGTGCGTCCTGAGTTGTAACGCCGTTGTTCTCGTAAACGTCAGCAGCTTCAGCACCCTTGTCGGAGAGCTTGAACTTGTTGGGGTTAGCCATTGACTGCATGATGAGAACTACGTCAGCCATATCAACCTGACCGTCCTGGTTAGCGTCACCGTTGCCGCCCTTCTTAGGCACTGGAGTTGTAGTAGTTGTTGTTGAAACTATAGGCTCGGTTGTTGAAGCTGAGCTTGTAACAGTTGTAGTAGTTGTTGTATCGGAAGTTGTAGTTGTGCTTGTCGTTGTTGTGGTGGTTGTAGTAGTTGCAGTAGTAGTTGTAGTTGTTGTTTCAGCCTGAGCCTTGCCGAAGTTGTAGCCGTCGAAGTCAACGAGCTCTGCCTGATACCAGATCTGAGCCTCTGCGGACTGGATACCTGTTGGGAACTTGCTCATAGGAATTTCAACAGTAAGAGCGCCGTTAGCGTCTGTCTTGCCTTCCCACTCGATCTGCTCCCAGCCGTCGCCGTTGAAGCCTACGCAGCCGTTAGTATCTGTATTGGGTTCGCCCTTGATCTTGATGATGAGGTTGTCGCCTGCCTGAGCGTTAGCGAAATCGATGTTTGTCTTCTTGGTCTTGTCAACAGGAACGTCGATCTTAGCGTCAGGAGCGTCGAGAATAACCATCTTTTCGATAGTTGTCTTGCCGGGAGTTCTTGCCTGCATGTGGTTGATGTCAGCGAGATCACCGCTCCAAGCAGCAGGAACCTGCTGATCTACGAGGTAGTAAGCGATCTTGTTGTCTTCGTCAACTGTGTAAGCAGCCATTTCTGTCCATCCCTTGTAGTCCTTATCGGAAACAGCGAGGATAGGCTGATCGCCAGTGTACTTGATAGCAACTTCCTTGCCCTTGAGGTCGTCCCATGAGATCTCCTTGCCGGGAGTTGAGTTGCCGTATTCCTTTTCCTTTGCTACATCGATCTCAGCATTCTCGAGGAATACCTTACCTGTTGAGAGATCCTTGTGGTCGAAAGTAGGCATTTTGCCTTCGCTTCCCCAAACGATGGACTTATCGTTGATGATCTCCATCATCTTGTTGATAACGGGAAGGCTTGTCTGGTACCATTCGCCTGTCTCACGGTTGATATAGCCGTGGCACTCGCCGGGAGCATCTGGGTTTTTCTCGATATTGTTATCCCAGAGACAGCATGGGATACCGTACTTCTTAGTAGTTGTGAAGTACTGAGTTGTCCAGTCAACACGAGCCTGTGTGTTGCCGAAGTTTGATGTACCCATCTCGCCGATAACTACAGGAACGCCCTTGTTTACGAACATATCGCGGAAGTTCTGGAGGTTGTAAGCAAGGTCATTGCTGAACTCCTTGGTAAATGTGTCGTGGTAAGCACCAGTCGACTCATCTGTGTTCATTGTGAAGTTGTAAGGAGTGTAAGCGTGGATAGAAACTGCAAGGAAGTCGTCATTCTCAGGAAGAACGATCTGATTGAGGAAGGTCTTGTCTGAGCTTGCTACATAGCCGGGGAGCATAAGGAGACGAGTCTTTGCGTAAGGGCCGTCCATGCCTCTGATGAGATTAACGAAGTTAGCTTCGAGCTTGTTGATAACGTCAGCTTCCTTAACAGGAGTTGCGGACCACCACTCCCAGGATGTACCCTTAGCACGGGGCTCGTTCATGCACTCAAATATGAGGTGCTGATCGTAATCCTTGAATTCTGTTGCTATCTGAGTCCAGATCTTCATGAGTCTGGGGTTGATTTCGTCATAAGCTGTAGCAAGATCGGGTCTGTTGATCCAGCCCTCCTCATGGTGAACGTTAAGGATAACGTACATGCCGTTCTTGTAAGCGTAGTCAACTACCTCGTGAACACGAGCCATCCAAGCGGGATCGATGTTATCGTTCTCGTCAAGGTGCTGGAACCATGTTGTAGGGATACGGACTGTGTTGAAGCCCTTTGCCTTGAGGGCGTCGAACAGAGTCTGATTAGCCTTTGGGCAGCCCCAGCAGGTCTCTGTCTCAAGACCGGCACTCTTTACCGGGATATAAACTTTCGGATTGTTGGGATCTGGTTCCTGAGCATAAGCGTCCATTGTGTTACCGAGGTTCCAGCCGACTTTCATGTTTTCTGTGATCTCAAATGCTGTCATTGTCTTGTCAGCAGCATCAGCCAGATCGCCGATAGAGGCGATGCGAAGTGAAGAAAGGAGACATACTGCAGCAGCAGAAATGCTTACGAATCTCTTCACGTTCTTGGAATTCTTGAACATAAGTATCTTTCCTCCCTGAAAAAGTATCAGTAGTTTTTTTGTTAAGGTCCAGTGCAGTAAACCCTAACTATCTTACAATTAAATTTTAGCATAAATGTAGAATAATGTCAAGCCTCTTTGTGCAAAATGCAACAATATTTGCATAGAAATTATGGTGGGATTTTTATTGCAAATGCCAGTGCAACGACGGTAAATCGAGAAGAATTGTTTCAATTATATTATTTTGTCAGATTTTTTGTAAAACATTGTTTATACTGTTGTAAATTAAGGCAACAAAGATAACATAGAAACAGTTTATTCACAAATAATTATTGATTTTACCATTCCTGACAAGAAAAAGAGCCCCCACGTCTGTGGGGGCATCAGATCATTTATTTGGCATCAGCTTATTCTGCATCTTCTGATATTTCATCTGCGGCTTCTTCAGCGGCTGTTTCTGCCGTATCCGCAGCCTTCTTTAATGATTCATCAGCATTTGCGATAAATCTTTCGGCATCGTTTACGACTTCTTCTTCAGCCTCTTCGGCTTTTTCAACCGGGATGGGAGCTATCTCTCCCTTGGACTTGATTATTTCCACCTTTTTTTTGCCGTTATCTTCATTCTTTGGCTTTTCCTTAGGCTTCTTGTCCTTTTTAGGCTCCTTTGATTCCTTTTTCTCCTCTGGCTCTTCGGGTTCTTCGGGAGTTTCCTCTACCTTTTCGCCCTTGAGTATCTTCTTAGCCTTGATCCTCTCCTTGAGCACCTTGTTGTTCTTCCTGTCATACATATAGAAGAGTATGAGGCAGCCGATTCCGAGGATAAGTGTTATCACACCGAAATTGAATCCCGGAGGAGTATACTTCATAGATACCTTGTGGTGTCCTGCGGGAACGCGGATACCGATAAGTGTGCCGAGAACGATAACAGAGCCTTCTGTGCCCTGTTCATTGCTGAGCATTACCTGACCTGTCTGTGGGTTCTTTTCCTCCTTGATGAGGGTGTCAACGGTCTTGCCGTCGATCTGTACCTTCCAGCCGGGCTCATATGGGATGGTCGTCATGAGGATCTGACCGTCCTGAGCGTCAACGTCGCCAACGAGATAGCGCTCGTTTGTCTTGCTCATATCAAGATTCCATGGATTTGCCTGGAGCTTCGCGATGTCTTCCTTGAAGGCTTCTTCGTCGAGGTAGTAGAAGTTCAGACCGGCTTCTTTTCTTATCATTATATACTCGTCACTTCCGTCGTACTGACCGTTCGGACCTGTAGGCGGAATGGTAAGTCTGATTTCTACCTCGTCACCCTCCTTGAACGGACCCATTCTGACGATAGGTGAAGAGTTTGTGTTGAAGTATGTGCCGTAGCCGTCGTAAGCCTCTGTACCGGACTTCTGACCTCTGTAAACGCCGTCCTCGCCCTTTACAGCTACCCATACGTTGGCAGCTTTTCTCATTTCGGAGCCGAGGTGCATATAGATGTTTCCGTCGTGAGGAACGGTCACGTCAACATTTATAACTGCGTCGTCAACGCCTGCATATGCTTCATAGCAGTCGTGGAGAGTGCCGTTGTTGTTGTAATCGTGGAGATATACCTTTGAATCGTCATAGTGTACATCGCAGTCAAAAGGAACATAGTACTGCTTCGGAACTATCGGGATAGCTGAATAATCAGTAGTATTTCCTGTCATAGAGCTGAGGAAATTGTTGAGGCTGTTGAAGGGGTTATCATTGCCGAGTCCCGAAAGGATGAGGATATCGTCGTCAGCCATGTAACCGATGCCGAGAGCATTTGGATTCTCGTAGACGTCGATGTTGGCCGTCACGTTGTTATCCTTCTTGTATGTGGTGGTGAAGCGCTTGATGTATGAAGCGTCCACAGTAGAACCGATATTTGTTCTTGTAGGGTCATCGAGAACATACTTTATGCCGAGAATGGAGTCTGCCACAGGGTTGCAGCCCTCGTACTTTGACTCGAAGCTCTGGGTGAAATAGCCCATAGTCTCGATGAACTTGATAGCTCTTGTGTTCATTACCGAGCTTGAGTGAGAGATACCCTTGAGACCGTAAGCGAGGTCATCGTTTACCATACGGTTGAAGGTCTTTTCTGCGCGGTAGAAGCCGCCGTCGTACTCTTCAAGCTCTTTTACAACGTCGGGAGCACTCATTATATCTGTATATGTGTTCTTTCCTGAGTTGCCTACCTCCTTGCAAATCTTTCTGAAGGAGTCGAAGCAGTTGTAGCCGGTCTCAAAGAAAATCAGGAGAGCCATTGCGACTGTAATGGCGTTTCTGCCCTTCTTTGTTCTTGAGTGGCTGTACATATAAGTGCCGACGATATAGATAGCTGCAAGGATAAGACCGAATGCGATAGTTCCGAGCCAGAGCTGCTCGTGCGCGTCAGCTGAATCGAGCTTGTCCTTGTAAGGCAGGATAGCAACGTACTTGTACTTTTCCTCATTGTAGTTGAAGCTCTTCATTATGCTGCAGAACAGCAATGTAAGGCCGCCGATTATACCGCCTGATGCGACAGCGCTTGGCAGCGTCATCTTGTAGCCGTCAAGGTTGGAGAATACCTCCGCAGCCATTGACACAAGAACGAATGAGAGCAGGAAGGAATATCTGTAAGGGAGCCAGTTAGGATCCTGACCGCCGTGCCACATCATATTTACAGGCTTTACAAACATACTGAAAAGAAGTACGAATATGAGGAAACCGTAGCCTATCTTGTTGTTTCTCTTTATCTTCTTGTTCATAAAGAACAGGGGGAGAAGCACGAATGTGAGCACACCGCAGTATATTTCGGGGCGTCCGTACATACGGGTTCCTTCGTCAACGTTTACCGAGTAATACTGGTTGGGGAGCAGACACGGTACAAGCTCCACAGGATTGAACATAGCTCTCAGGCTGTAGTCGGGGTTTTCTGTGAAGTCGAACTTACCAAGTGCAAGAGCGTTGTATACAGGAAGTATCATAATGATACTGCACAAAACTGTTACCGCAGCCGATATGCCCATTCTTACGAATACGTTGAAGTAATCGCTGACGCCCTTGAATTTTCTCTGTGTTCCGAAGAATACATAATAAAGGAAGTAGAAAACGATAAAAATGGCTATCATAAAGCCAATGTAAAAGTTTGCAACGAACATTATAGCTGTTGGTATAATGAAGTTTAGCTTTCTGCCGTCATCGACGAGATATTCAACACCGAGGATTATCAGCGGCAGGAATATCGGACCGTCTATCCACATGGGGTCGATGAGCTGTATAACAACGTATGCCATCATTGCGTACATTGTTGAGAACATAATGGACTGGAGCGGCTTGAGTTTCTTGGATTTCTGTGCATAGATGCAGAAAGTAAGACCTGCCGCACCAACCTTTGTCATTTGCATTATCATTACGCTCTCGAGTATCATCTTTCTCGGAAGCAGCATAACGATGAGAGTGAAGGGACTAGCGAGGTAGTATCCTATGATACCCATGAAGCCGCCCGAAAGGTTTCGGCTCCAGCTGTAAAAGATACTGCTGTCACCCCAGAAAGCATCTCTGAGATATTCAAAGTAGTAGATGTACTGACCGTTGAGGTCGAGGGTGAGCACCGAGCGATCACCGAAAGGGTAGACATCAAAGCAGATGTACGACACGAATGTCAGCAGAAAGGGAACGAGAAATGACAGTATATAGAATACGGGTCTGAATCTCTGTCCGCGCTTCTCGGCTATGATGTCTGCGGCAGTAATGGCGGGTTTTGTGCTGCCGATCTTTTTGCGGGCAGAGCCGGAATTCGCCTTCGTGCCCGTAGTTGTTGACTTAGCCAATTTTGTTCCTCCTTTGTTTCGGGCGGCAGAAGCCATAATACCCGATTATAATACTATTTTTTATTATACTACAAAATCGCAGCCTTTGCAATAGTAAAATCATCATAATATCCCAAAAAATCCACGGAAAAATTTTTTTGAAAAAAGGTGAGAGAAACGGGGGATTTTTGCGACTAATATAAGGAGACATTTTATCATCAGCGGATATACAATTAATTTTGTGAATTATTTTTTAAATCTGTTGACTGTTTTACGCCAAAGTGCTATAATAAAACTGTTGTGGGCTTTTTTGCCTGCGTGTTGCGTATTTTTATCAGCCGTCCATGAATCGAGGCATTATCCATGGCGGCGAAATAATTTAATGTTAAGGAGATTATTCAAAGTGGGAAAATATTTCGGAACAGACGGATTCAGAGGCACGGCTAATGAAAATCTTACAGCCGATCATGCATATAAAGTAGGCCGTTTTCTTGGCTGGTATTACGGCGAACTCAAGAGAAGAAACGGTGATGAAAGCGCTCCGCGTATAGTAATAGGCAAGGATACGCGCCGTTCAAGCTATATGTTCGAGTATTCTCTGGTAGGCGGACTTACTGCTTCGGGTGCAGATGCATATCTGCTCCACGTTACCACAACTCCCTCGGTAGCTTATATTTCAAGAGTTGACAGTTTTGACTGCGGTATAATGATCTCAGCAAGCCACAACCCCTACTATGATAATGGTATCAAGCTCATAAACGGACAGGGCGAGAAGATGGAGGACGAGGTCATTGACCTTGTTGAGGCATATCTTGACGGAAAACTTGAAGCCTTCGGTCAGAAGTGGGAGGAAGTCCCATTCGCACACGGCGAGAAAATAGGCAAGAGCGTTGACTATGTTTCGGGAAGAAACCGCTATCTTGGCTATCTCATCTCTCTCGGCATGTATTCATTCAGAGGCATGAAGATAGGTCTTGACTGCGCAAACGGTGCTGCATGGAATATCGCAAAGAGCGTATTTGAGGCTCTCGGCGCTGAGACTCACGTTATCAATGCTGCTCCTACAGGCATAAATATCAATAACAATGCAGGCTCTACACATATTGAGGGGCTTCAGAAGTTCGTAGTCGAGAACGGTCTTGACGCAGGCTTTGCATATGACGGCGACGCTGACCGCTGTCTGTGCGTTGACGAAAAGGGCAATGTCATCACAGGTGACCATATCCTCTATATCTACGGAAGATACATGAAGGAACGCGGAAAGCTCATCAACAATACTGTCGTAACGACTGTTATGTCTAATTTCGGACTCTACAGAGCCTTCGATGAGATCGGTGTAGAGTACGCAAAGACAGCTGTAGGCGACAAGTATGTATATGAATATATGAAGGAGCATGGCTGCTGCATCGGCGGTGAGCAGAGCGGACATATAATTTTCTCGAAGTACGCTTCCACAGGCGATGGTATCCTCACAAGCCTCAAGATAATGCAGGTAATAATGTCGCGCCAGAAGAAGCTCAGCGAGCTTGCTGCTCCTTTCGTTGTGTATCCTCAGGTGCTTGAGAATGTCAAGGTAAAGGATAAGGCTGCTGCACAGGCTGATGCCGATGTACGCGCTGAGGTGGACAAGGTGGCTGCAGAGCTTGGCGATTCGGGAAGAATCCTGGTTCGTGAGAGCGGTACAGAGCCTCTTGTAAGAGTAATGGTTGAGGCTCAGGACGAGGCTGTATGCCGCAGCTGCGTTGACAGAGTCGTAGATGTTATCAAGCAGAAGGGACATACATTATAATTAATGTGCATTCAGGCTCTCCGGATCAAAGGCTTCGGAGAGCCTTCCGTGTATTGGTGCAATATGTAAAATGTCTCAAAGAGCTTAAATGCGAATTTTGGCGGATTATTGGAAAATTCGTTAAACTATTGACGTTGTGCTTTATTAATGATATAATGATTATTACGGCGTGTTATGCCGTAATTTGAGAAAGAACGAATAAATGGAGGGCAATATGGCTAATAATAACGAGCGTAACCTTAACGTTACGATCAAAAACCAGGAAGAAAATAAAGATGAAGTAGTTATTTCTATTTCCGCAATATTTAAAAATCTCAAGAGATTCCTTGCGGTATGGCTTGTGTTAGCTATAATAGCGGGTCTTCTGACCTTCTGCTGGTCTGCATACAAGACCTTTTCGGCTAAAACACCTGCAAAGGGACTTGTAAGCTTTACATACAAGGGTATCGAGCAGGGCCTTGACCCGAAGGGCCGCAAGTTCGAGATCGAGAGCATGAAGAATCCGAAGGTCATCGAAAAGGCTCTCACAGAAATGGGGCTTGACCTTAATAAGATCGAGGATATAAGGAAAAGCCTCAACTTTGATTATAAGATACCACAGGAGGCATACGATCAGCTCACAGCTTACTACAGCGTAATGGACAAGGCAACAAACGGAAGCCTTTCCGCTGCACAGGCTATGCTTGATACAAAGTATTATCCGACACAGTTTACTGTAAAATTTGATTATGGCAAGGCTGGCTTTGACAGAACTACAGGTGTTGATTTCCTCAACACTCTCCTTAAATGCTATGGCAACTACTTCTATGAGGAATACGGCTACAATGAGCCCCTTGGTACATCTGTCAGAGTTGCTGATTATAACTCCTATGATTACGCTCAGCAGATAGACCTTTTCAGAACTTCACTCAGAACAGTTAAGACCTACCTTGACAACCTTGCAAAGGATGATACAACAACATTCCGTTCAAGCGCTACAGGCTATACATTCAGCGACCTTTCCGATTACGCAAAGACTATCACAAGCATTGATCTTGACAGAATATCCTCTTATATCACTGTAAACAACGTAACAAAGGATAAGGATTCCACACTTGCTTACTATAATTACAGGATAGAGAATCTCAAGCGCGACAGGGACGAGTACGCAGAGCGACTTGAAGCTATCAACAACTCTATCGCTTCATATAAGAAGGATGTTATTCAGGTATTCGGAAACGGTACTGAAAACACAGATACTGAGTCTACTCTTCATTCAGAACAGTACGATTCGATGTTCAGACAGAAAACAAGCGTTGAATCAAGCCTTGCACAGACAAAGCAGGATATCAACTTCTACACTTCAAGACGCGATGCTCTTCAGAACAACAAGGCAAGCTCAAAGTCTAATGTTGACAAAGTAGAGGCTGACATCGCAGACCTCAGCAAGAAGGTCGAGAGGCTCGTTGACCTTACAGAGCAGACAGCAAGCGATTACTATGAGAACGTTCAGTTCGCAAATGCCTACAATATCCTCGTTCCCGCAACAAAGTCGGTAGGAGCAGGAATCAGTCAGGCTGTAAGCGATTCTGTAAAGACTATCCTTATTGTTGAGATACTTATCTTTGTCATTTATGTTGCGATCGCATTTGTCAATGCGCTCAGGCAGGCAAACAGTAAAAAGCTCGCCAAAGCAGGCGCAGATGATGACGACGATGACGACGATGACGATGATGACGACGATGAGGACGATGACCTCGAGGAAATCGTTGATGTAATCGAGAAAAAAGCGGAAAAGGCTGAGAAGCAGACAAACGTCAAAAAGAACAAGAAAAAGTAATATGATCCGATATTAGGGACTGCCATCAGGCAGTCCCTTTTGTTATGTTAAATCCACGTTAAAGAATTGCGCAACTCCTTGACTTGGACTTAAATCCTGATATAATAATATTTAGAAGTGGGAAAATCTATTTTATCAGGAGAAAATTATGGAAGAATTTTCTATTTTTAACATCTTTACTCTCCTCGGCGGACTTGCTTTCTTCCTGTACGGTATGAAGGTAATGTCCACGGGACTTGAAAAGCTCACAGGCGGTAAGCTGGAGCTTGCACTGAAAAAAATGACATCCAACAAATTCAAGGCACTGCTGCTCGGAATGGGTATAACCATTGCGATACAGTCATCGTCTGCAATGACTGTAATGCTTGTAGGCTTTGTAAACTCCGGCATTATGAGTCTTGAACAGACTATAGGTGTATGTTTTGGTTCTGATATCGGAACTACACTTACTGCATGGATACTCAGCCTTGCAGGTGTTGACGGAAAGAATCCGTTTATCAAGATGCTCAAGCCATCATCATTTGCACCTTTAGTTGCACTTGTAGGTGTAATAATGATAATGGCTGCCAAGAAAAACAAGAAAAAGGATGTAGGACGTATCCTTGTCGGCTTTGCTATTATAATGACAGGTATGACTCTTATGTCGGATGCGGTATCACCCCTTGCAGATTCACCTAAGTTTCAGAATGTCCTCACTGCATTCAAGAATCCTATCCTTGGTGTGCTCGTTGGAGCAGGATTTACAGGCATAATCCAGAGCTCAGCGGCTTCTGTCGGAATATTGCAGGCATTTTCACAGACCGGTGCGCTGACCTATGGCATGGCGCTTCCTATAATCATGGGACTTAATATCGGTACTTGCGTAACAGCACTTATTTCCAGTATCGGAGTAAACAAAAACGCCAAGCGTGTGGCTTGTATACACATATTGATAAAGATACTCGGAACGCTTATACTCCTTCCGATATCAATGATACTTGAAAGTGTTATCCAGCTTAGTATATTCGATCAGACCGTTGGATATGTTGGAATTGCAGTTATGCATTCTATCTTCAATATTGCAACGACAATTATTCTTTTACCGTTCTCGAAGCAGATCGTAAAGCTTTCAAAAATAATTATTAAGGACGGTAATGTTGAAGAGGTAAGCTCTAAAAAGGCGATCACAGGTCTGGACGAGATCCTTCTCAAAACCCCCGCTGTTGCAGTACACACCTGTATCTCAGCTACAAATCAGATGGCTGAGCTTACAAGAGAGACTATACTGAAGTCACTTGAGCTTCTCAAGGGCTACGATGAAGAAGCATGTGACCTTATAATCGAAAATGAAGACATCATCGACGGCTATGAGGACAAGATAAACAGCTATCTTATAAAGCTGTCAAAGGCAAGTATCACAGGTGCGGACAGCCGAAGCGTTTCAAAGATGATGCATTGCGTAGGAAACTTTGAGAGAATCTCCGACCATGCGGTAAATCTCATAGAGTCTGTACAGGAAATGCACGAAAAGGGTATAATGTTCTCTGATGAATGTCTCAACGAGATAACAGTCATCACAGACGCCATTGCAGAGAATATAAACAAGGCGTTTGATTCTTATATCAATAATGACCTTACCATTGCCCACAAGGTCGAGCCTCTTGAAGAAGTGGTGGACAACCTCAGCACAGAGCTTAAAAACAGACATATCCGCAGACTTCAGAACGATGAATGTACAGTTGAGCTGGGATATATCTTCCAGGACGTTCTCACAAACTTGGAGCGTGTTTCCGACCACTGCTCGAATATCGCAGGCTGTCTTATCGAGACAGACGAAAAGACCAATCTCCATGCTTATCTCCACGATGTCAAGGAGAACGATGAGAAGTTCAGAACAGAATACCGCGAGTATGCAGAGGAGTATTTCCGCAGACTCAGTGGCACAGGCGTAAAAGCATAAAAAGGCTGAAGGGTATTAACCCTTCGGCGGCAAAGTAAAAAATCACCGGGTCCTTGAACAGGGCTCGGTGATTTTTTTGATGTTTGTTATCAGTACGGAAGAGTGAATATTCCTGCCTTCCAGACGTTATCGCTGCCGATAACTACGGAGAATTCATCTGTTTTTGTGTAAGCGTCGCCGCCGAAGTCACTGCCGTCGTAGTAATTCTCAACGGTGAACACGATCTCATTATCGGTCCTTGACTTTATCCCGGTTACCTTTGAGGAAGAATAGTAAATATCAGAGCCGCGGTTTCCGCAGAGAGCATAAACAGCGCCGTCCTTTTCCATGTAGGTCGATGAGATCTCGTTGGGATGGCTGTCGCTGAACACCTTATGGTATTCGTTAAGAACGTCATCTATGGAGCTTATCCTGCTGTCGGTAACACGATAGAAACGCCATGAAAGGCTGTTTTCGATATAATCGTCGGAGTCTGTCTCAAAGGGACAGCCTACAGAGAACTGCATCTCTGTGCGGCAGGCTGATTCAAAGAGTGCCTGTGCAGCCGCAATGAGAGTTTTATCATCGGCAGTTTTTGCATCAGCTTCAAAAACTACAGCACCGTCCTCGTTGTATTCAAAGGCTCCGCCGCCGAGAGGGTCGGGCTGAGTGGCTATGGCGCTTGTTGTCGAAACAGCAGCAGCGGTAGTGGTGGTCTTGGCTGTGGTGGTCACAGCAGTCGTGGTCTCTGTAGTTTCAGCCTCGGTTGATGAAGCCTCTGTAGTTTTGGGCTCGGGCTTCTGAGGTGCACTGCCGGTCTTTTTACCGCAGGAAACAGCTCCTGCTGTAAGAGCTGCCGCTGCCATTAATGCGATTATCTTTTTCATTGTTCTTCCTCCTGTTCGTCGTCGTCAAGGACAAAATCTATAGTTCCGTCGCTGACATTTACTGCTGCACAGACCACCTGTACGGTCTGTCCCAGAGTGTATGAAACTCCGCTGAATTTTTCCGTAAGGGATATGGGCTCGCAGTAGTCGTACTCGCCCTCGGGCAGCGTTCTTATATGAACCAGTCCCTCTACGGTGTTGGGGAGCTCGGCATAGAAGCCGAATTCGGTAACCCCTGATATTCTGGCTGTGAAGCTCTCGCCGAGATGAGCCTTCATGTATTCCGCCTTGTAGCAGTCCTCACATTCGCGTTCGATAGTGACTGCGCGTATCTCCGCAGCAGATGAACGCTCGGCAGCATTGACGGCAAAGCCCTCATAGCGCTTGCTGAGCCACTCGTTGTTGTAGCCTGCGAGAATATCCGTGATTATGCGGTGGATAGCGAGGTCGGGATAGCGTCGGATAGGGGAGGTGAAGTGGGCGTAGTCGTCCAGCACAAGTCCGAAATGTCCCAGGGGCTCGTGGGAGTACTTTGCCTTTGCCATAGAGCGGAGCACCAGCATATTGACTGCCTCGAACTTGTCTGTTCCCTTAGCCTCCTCCAGTATCTTAGCCGCGTGAACGGGCTTGAATTCGCTGAAGTGCGGGCACTCAAAGCCGTATTTCGGAAGTATCTCATGGAGCGCCTCTGTTTTTGCTTCGGGAGGCGCTTCATGTATACGGTACACGAAGGGGACTTTTTTGTCCTTTGCAAGCTTAGCGGCGGCTTCGTTTGCGGTGAGCATAAATTCCTCGATTATACGCTCGGACTTGCCTCGCTCACGGGGCTGCACATCGCAGCATATGCCGTTCTCACCGATGATGAGCTTGCTTTCGGTGGTTTCTATTTCGGGAGCATGGCGGAGCTTTTTCTTCTCGATGAGCTTATCTGCCAGCTCGTTCATAAGGTCTATGCTCTTGCGGACCTTAGCATATTTTTCTGCTATTTCAGTGGATTCAGTGCCTTCAAGTATGCGGTTTATCTCCGAGTAAACTCCCTTGACGCGTGAGCGGATAACGCTCTTGCAGAAGCGGTATGACAGCATGTTTCCTTCCTTGTCAAGCTCCATGAAGGCGGACAGAGTTAATCTGTCCTCATCGGGATTCAGGGAGCATATACCGTTTGAAAGCTCCTTGGGGAGCATTGGGATGACCTTGTCGGCGTAATATATACTTGTTCCGCGCATGAGAGCTTCCTTGTCGAGGGCGCTGTTGCCCTTGACGTAGTGGGAAACATCAGCGATATGAACTCCGAGGCAGTAGCCCTTTCGTGTTCTGGTCACTGAGACAGCGTCGTCAAGGTCCTTGGACTCTGCGCTGTCGATGGTGAAAATATCCATATCACGGAGGTCCTCACGGTTATTGAAGGAGTACTCCTGCACACCGCCCTCGGATATTTTTCGTGCTTCTTTCAGCACCTCCTCGGGGAAGGCAGTGGGAGCGCCGTGTATCACCAGTATAGAAGCAGCCGATGATGCAGCATATTCCGAGCTTCCGAAAACGAGAGTTATCTTTACCTTGTGCTCGGCGTGGCGTCTGCCGCGGTAGACTATCTCTGCCAGCACCTTGTCGCCGTTTTCAAATGGGATGCTTTCCTCCCTGACGATGATAACGTGATTTTTGGAAGCAGTATCGGGAACGAGGTAAGGTCTGCCGTCCTCAAATTCTATCCTTCCTGTGAGCTGAGAGCTGCCGAATTCGAGTATATCGAGTATTTCGCCCTCGGGCTCTCCCGAGCGTGAAGGAATATCGGAGATCAGCACCCTGTCGTTTGGCATAGCGCCCAGCATACATTTGCCTGGGATAAAGTACTCAACGCCCTCGTCTGTGACAGCAAAGCCGAAGGTCCTGCTGAGTCTTGTGACAGTGCCGGGGTACACGTTCATTCGTGAGCAAAGGGCGGCCTTCATGCCCTTTTTCATCATTACGACGCCCTCTGAGCGGAGCTGAGAGAAGGCCTCGGTGAAGTTTTCCCTGCCTGATTTTTTGGTCCTGCACTTGGACTCCAGCTCGCTGAGAGGCATGGACTTTTTGCCGTATGCCTTGAGGAAGGTGACTATTTTATTCTTGTAGCTTTCCACAGAAACGGGAGAGCTGTTCTTTTTTACGGAATGTTTCTTTTTTGCTTTTTCTGACATAAACTCTCCTTGTGAGGTGTAGTTGAAAAAATTAAGCCCCGTGACTGAACTGACCCCAAAAAGTTAGACAAAGATTTAAAAGAAAATTTATGCAAAGCGACAAAGCGACAAAGCTTGGTCGCTTTGTTGCTTTATGCAGCTTTGGCAAGACGGTATTCAACAGGTGACATTCCATCGAGTTTC
>SFMO01000059.1 GCA_004554385.1 Ruminococcus flavefaciens | reverse complement strand
GTACTCTCGGTTTTCGAGGATATGAACGACGGTGTTGGTCGCCCATTTGCACTCATAGCCTGGGTGATAACGGCGGGTGCTGCCTGTCCGCTGATATTCCAGCGTCCCCGGCGTGGGGATTTGCTGCTCCGTCAGCATACAGGCTATCCGCAAAGCCTGATGAATACGCTCATCATTCTGCATATCCGTCTTATCTGCAAAGGCAACGATCTCACGAATCGTTCCTGACATAAGTTGATTGCCCTGCGGAACGTAAGCAAACAGTCTGTGCCATTCCGCAGACAATGCTTTTTCGCCATCCTTGTCAGTGATATAACGCTTACCGCTGTCAAGTTGATAAATGCTCATGAGCAGTTTCAGCACCGTCGATTTTCCGCAGCCGCTATGTCCCGTGAACGCAACATACTCTCCCTTGCCAATCTCAATGCTGATATTTATCAGCGCAACAGGCTGACTATCCTTTGATAAGTCCTTTATGCTGTCCACAGCCGGATAGTATGTGAAGTCTGCATTTTTCAGACCAAATGCTTTGAGGTTATCCGAATAATAAGCCTTGACCGACTGAATATCAAGCGAATGCTTGTTACTGTCATTAGCAAAGCTCTCGATCTCCATAAGACGCTCCGCACTCGCTGTCATCGCATAGAAACGAGGAAGATAGCCCGTGATATTCGCAAAGGGAGCTTGTATCTGCGAGATAAGCTGCGTGATAGCGGTCAGTGTACCATAGCTGATCGTACCGAGCAGAATACCATATTCACACTTGCGAAGTCTTTTTGAAGAATATTCCGCATAAGCCGAGCCTTGAATATATTTTCAAATGTCGATCTGGAAAACTCATTCAGCCAACGAATGACAGCCCTTAGACCGATCTGTCCCAATACAAGCATGACGGTATACACTACATACAGCCAAAATCCGCTTTTATCGTGCGCTGTCGCATGATCTACAATACCACGCAGGAGAAGAGCGTACAGCACACCGCTTGCGCCGTGGAGAGCCTGCACAATCATCAGACCGAGGATATACAGCTTTTTCTTTTTTGGGACGGCATAGAGCCATTTTATTGCATGATTACTTTTCATATTTTCGTTTCAGCCATCCTCGGTATCTTGTACAGAATCAGTTGCATGGTGTTATTGTTTTGAAAGAGGATATTCGCCCAATTTTGGAGCAGTTCTTCTTCAGTCGGGTACTTGATGACCTCCGGTTCCCAGCCCTTTTGAGACAAAGCGTGTATTAGAGCTTCTTCAAATTCGGCTTCTGTTGTAAAAGTCACGGTATTTCACCTCACACAAACATTTTTTCAAGCAAAGATTTCTTGATTTGCTGTAGCTTTTCCAACTTACGCTGATGAAGGGTAATAGCTTTGTCAAGGGTCGAGAGAAGACTTCCAATTCTACGCTGTTCTTCTTCAGTCGGCACAGGGATAGGCATCATAAAAAACAAATCGTTCTTTATAGAGAATCTATCTGACCTCGCACCGGAATCACCATTATAGTACATGAACGAATGCCAATAACTGCTTTTGAAGAACCATTCAAGATATAGAGTATCAATATCATGTGTTTTGAAAACAGTATAAAGCGGCGACATTACGCCATTTCTGCCTAGTCTGTTGCAGTTTATTGGACCACAAGGAGCAGTGACTGAGATTCTTGGATTGTATACAAAGTCATTATCCCTGACTACATAATAGCCACCAATATTCTCAGAATTAGATATATCATGATCAAAGAAGTCTCTTTGACTGATTATTCCGAATTCCGCAGAATTCGTAAAAGTTTCAGAATATGAAAGCTGCCCGTTCTTTTCGGTGACTTTATCAGCAATTGAACCTAACTTACGCTGTTCCCAAGCGTGAGTAAATCCCTTGAATCTTATCTCGGGTTTATCAGCACCATTTTTCGGAAACATTTTTTCAAGCAGTGACTTTTTAACATTCTTGAGCATTTCACGGAATTCGGCAACATCCATCTTCTGAATACCCTCATATTCTTCGTTTATGGGATTTATTGCGGAAATGCACACCGAAATAGCACTGTCCTCGATGGAACCGCTTGTCATATGCAGGGACTCGGGCATAGGCAGTATCTTATTAAAATCCACCGATCCTACACCAACCTCATCGTTCTGTATCGCCTCAAGCATAGTCTTTATGCGGCTTTCGTCGCCTGACAGCGTGATAACGCTTGTAACATGATTAGGCATTCATTACACCTCCATATTCTCTCATCAGCCTTGAAAGGATGTACTGCTGACCCTTGCCAGTAACAAAGGTCTGCTGATACGTCCTTGTTTGCCCATTAGTCTCGTATACCGACTCCTTCACACGGAAGTATCCGTTTTCAATGTACTCCTGGTACGGAATATTGCCGCCCATGAGGATTCCACGGTACCTCATCCATGCAAACAGCCTGTTGCGCCCGATGCGGATACCGTGATCAGCGCAGAGCTTTGCCATGCGATTTACATCGATGACATTAGTGCTGTCGCCAACATGATCTGCGAACTTCACCTTCGGCTCGTCCTTACGGATACGCTCATTGAGCTGATTGATAACTCTGCACTGTATCTTGAAGAGCTGCTTTATCGGCTCATCTGCAAAGGGAAGATATGTCTCAATGAACACATCCTCATTTGCAACATAGCCACCAGTCTTACGGATAGTCGGGAGCACCTCAGCCGTTACCCAGCGTTTGAACTTCTTGGCATTCGGCATCTTGCTGGAAAGTACAAGGCTGTAGAAACCTGACTCATTAATTACGAGCAGATTCTGCTTTCCACCAGGGGTGAACGTTTCGTTCATCCCTTTGTCCTCATCGTCAACATGGTCACGAATAGCCTTTTGCGGGTTTGAGTAGCCAAGTATTAGACTCACACCTTTCATCAAAAAATTACAGCCGCCTGCATTTTTGCAGACAGCTGTATGTATAACAAAAAAGACCGCCGATAGCGGTCCTGTTATGGACGCACTACCGGCGGTCTTATATATATAATAGTATTCAGTTTTTATTCGGCAGGAGAGATGAAGCTCTCTATTACTGCCATTATTTCATCAAGACGTTTTTCGCCGATACCGTTGATCTTGCCGATCTCTTCACGAAGGCTCTCGAACTCGATAGCACCATGCTCGACGCTTTTAGCACCCTGGTCATAGATGTTAGTCAGCACCTGCTGCATCTGATCTCGGTTCATCGACTTGATTTCCTTATACATTGACCTTGTAAGCTCAACAGTATTCTGTTCTTTTTCCATTATATCTTTCCTCTCTGATATTACTGCGAGCTATATTATACCATATCAGGCATTATAAGTCAATCGACATTCCCTGAGATTCTTCTATCTCAGGTTCTTCGTCCTCAGCCTGCTGAACTACATGAAAACTGTCAACGCCTGGGATTATAGAAAGAGAACTGCCGTTGCTCCATCTCGTCATGACCTGTCCGGCGTCATCCACTCCTATAACTTCTCCGATAGTACCGGGAGGGATAGGTCTGGGATCTTCGTTCATGCTGTCGCAGCATATCTTTGTTCCTTTCGGGTACTGCTGTCTCAGCCGTTCAACCTGTTCTCTGGAAGGGAATCCTTTCATGCAACCACCTCACATTTCCATAGACATCTCATCTTCCTCAGATTCTTCAATATCTTCGGATTCTTCTTCATCCTCGTCGAGATCCTCATCGTCATCCTCTGACAAGTCTTCGTCCTCGTCTTCATCGAGAGCTTCTTCCTCATCTTCGTCAGGCTCGTTTTCGGACTGCTGCTTTTCAGCCATTGCCTGCTGTTCCTCGTAATCACGGTCAAGCTCATCCTGAATAAGACCGAGGACGAACTGCTTCTGTGTCATGTTGTGTCTCTCAAGGTAGTCTTTGATCTGATTAAAGAGGTCCTCTGGGACCTGAAAAGCCATTGTACGCATATTTCCCATATATTTTTCCTCCTTGATAGTCGTCTTGGGATGGAGCTCGTCATCAAGTGCTTTTGATACAAACTCCGCCATTGTTATACCGTTTTCTTCAATGTACTGTTTGACCTGTGCATGAAGGTCAGCGTCGATCTTTACTGTTATGCCCTTTTTCTCAGTTTCTGACATTCTCATCGCTCCTCTCCAAGAGCTTCTTCATAGCTCTTTCTGTCAGCTCATCTGCGGTTATTCCTTCTTTCTCCGCAGCTTTCTCGATAGCTTCCGAAATCTGCGGAGGTATAGTTATCTCTACTTTATTCACATACTCATCTCCATATCTTCTGTTTTTTCGTTAATGTATTCTTCCTCGGGAACAAGTTCCCATGCACCACAGGTATCATAGAAACTGACATAGATGTCTCCTTCGGAAGTATGGATCTCATGCTGCTCGAATCCTTCGCCCCATCCGTCTGAAGCCTGTCCCGAAAGCTCATGAAGCAACTCATCATACTCATAGCTGTCAAGCTCACCGCATAGCCGGCAAGTGAAAACGCCCATGAGCCTGTCTCCAACCTTTTCAACGGATGGGAATATGGAATAGACTTTATCGCCGAAACGCTTTCGATCTCCAAGGTAAGCCATAATACCACGGTTTTCTTCATCATCACACTGATAAGCCTCGATTGCATCGCTGATCTCACTTTGGTACTCAAGGATCTCAAAGTCTGAGAGCTCCTCAGTATCTTCGAAGAACTCTTCATCCTCATCCTCATCAAATGAAGGCTGAATCTCACGATGAACTTTAAGGGGACAGTAGAACTTCAGCTCTGTGAGTTTCTTTGCTTCAACATGAATATCCGGCTGAAAGTCAACTCCGATGTCTGTATTCTTTGCCATTATGATGTCATCACGCTGAGAGAGCTGCTGTACGATAGCATTTTTGACAAGGCTCTCGACCTCATCCATGTCGATCATATCAGCCGATGTGAAGTCCGTCTTGCCTGTATGAGCAAGTTCAGCGATCTTTTCGACAGTATCCCTGATCATATCATGCAGCTTCAGTTCAGCCTCTGATGTCTTATAACGCTCATAGATAAGAGCTGCATCGGGAACGAACATAGAAAGACGGGGATAGTCAAATCCTTCAGCTTCAATGAGCAGACCGTCATCGCCGTGCTCGTCAAGAAGCATTATACAGTGATATGCTTTCTCGTCCTCGAACATAAGGTCTCTGGCGGCAGTTATCGCCTCATGCTCTTGATATGGGTTTGCTTTCAGCCTTTCAAAGTCGTAGTGAGGAAGGAATACCCATTTCTCGACCTCACAGCGTTTAGTGTTGTGATCGGAAGCCTTGTGTATCAGCTTACCGTTCATGTAGAATTTGTTCATCTGTTTTCCTCCTGACAAAAATATTCCATAGACAGCAGGCGTGAACTGCTTTCTATGTATAGTCCTGAAGGAAACTTCTTGTATTATTAAAGGCATACTGATTGTCAGTATGCCTAAGTATCTGTAATATGCCGTTTTTTAATGAACAATCATCTAAAATGATACTTTTCAGGATGATTCTAAGATTTATTGTTATTTGTATGATATAATATACCAAATGCAAACTATAGGAGGATTCTTATGAATATCAATCAAGGAAATATATGTGGGGAGCGAATCAAAGCACTCAGGAAAAAGAATAACCTGACTCAATGTCAACTTGCAGAATTATTACATATGAGCAGAAGTACCGTCCTAAAGTATGAGACTGGACGCCAGATACCACCTGTAGATAGGATTTGCGATATAGCGGATATTTTTATTGTTTCCACTGATTATCTCTATGGACTTACTGATTTTGATGCACCTTTGTCAATACTGAACGAGATTTTCTGTAAAGATGTTACATACGCAGAAGTAATCTCGATGATTCTTGATCTACCTGAAGAACTTCAAAAAGCCGTCATGGTAATAGCGGAGTATCTAGGAAAAAAATAAAATCGTATATCCGAGTGAAATATATCTTTTACTGGTTCAAAAACGCTCACAGCAGCTTTAGTTGTTCTCGGTGGTGCAGTTTCCCGACCTGCCACTGCTGCCGTTGAAAACGGCTCACAAATCGCTGATAGGCATTCTATCACTTTGCTGACAGGAAACAAAAAAGGGCTCGATTCCAGCGTTTTCACAATTCGTGAAAACCACTAAAACCGAGCCCGAAACTTTGTGTACTATTTTTGACCTATAAAATCGGAATTTGCCTGTATTTCGACCTTTGGAGAGGATTGGATTTGCACTTTTGAGAGTTCAAATCCTTACACATGGCTAAAACAGCCCAATGTCATCTATGAAAATCGAAGTAAAATTTTCAAGATTTGGGTAGCAAAAAAGCCCGATATTTCGGGCTTTTTTGGGCATGTCATCAATTTAGTCATGACGATATGGTTGGGGTGGAAGGATTTGAACCCTCGAAATAACGGAGTCAGAGTCCGCTGCCTTACCACTTGGCGACACCCCAGTATTTACTGCTGAATTATTCAGCCTTATTATTATATCACCTAAAAAGAGAATTGTCAATAGGTGAAATAAAAATTTATCATTTAACTTTATGCATGGCATGAAAGCAGCCTCTCAGTCGAATCAGAGAGGCCGCCTTCGTGTTATCACATTTTTACGATCTATCCTGTAAACTTTTGATCTACATTAACCGTAGAGCCTGTCAGCCTGCTTGGCAAGCTGGATAAGCTCGTCGGTTTTATCTGTCGTGGGGATCGAGCCTGCAGTCTTTACAACGTGCTCGTAGCTTGAGCTGCCCTTGAACTCGGAGTTTCTGAGAAGCATTGCAAATTCGGCAGCTGCTGAGGCGAGTCTGATGGATTCGGAAGGCTCACTGTTGTATTTTTCCATGCCGAAGAGCTGGGATTCGTAAATGTCCTTGCCTGTGTTGCCGTTTACGGGCTTGTATGTAACAGAGAGCTTGCACAGCTCGCTTCTGCCGTTGTTTTCTGCGGGCTTGGCTGTGTGCTCTGAGGAGAATTCAAGCTGTACTCCGCGGTATGTATCGCCTGTTTCGGCGAGCTCCACCTCATAGAGAGCAGTCACACTGTGACCTGCGCCGACCTCACCTGCGTCCTTTGTGGTATCGTAGAAGTCCTCGGCGTCCATAAGTCTGTTATCATAGCCGATAAGTCTGTAGCTCTTTATCTGTGAAGGGTTGAACTCGACCTGTATTTTAACGTCCTTGGCGATAGTGTAGAGTGTCCCTTCCATTTCCTGCACGAGAACTCTGTGAGCCTCATCTACGGAGTCGATATAGCTGTAGTTTCCGTTGCCGTTGTCGGCGATAGCTTCCATTTTGTTGTCCTTGTAGTTGCCTGTGCCGAAGCCCAGTACTGAAAGGTATATGCCCTTATCTCTCTTTGTTTTGATGAGCTTTACCAGCTCGTCCTCTGAGCTTGCGCCGATGTTGAGGTCTCCGTCTGTAGCGAGGATAACGCGGTTGTTGCCGCCGTCGATGAAGTACTTTTCAGCAAGAGCGTAAGCCTTTTCGATACCGCCCTCGCCGTTTGTGCCGCCCGAGGCTGTAATGGAGTAGAGAGCTGAAAGAATGTCTTCCTTATCCTTGCCGCTTGCGCCTGCGATACGGGTGTCGGTGCTTCCTGCGTAGGTCACTATTGATATGCGGTCGTTTTCGGTGAGCTTTTCAGCCAGCATCGAGAAAGCTGTCTGCACCAGAGGAAGCTTGTCGTATGAAGCCATAGAGCCCGAAGAATCAATGAGGAAGACCAGATTTGACGGGGGAGCGTCATTCTCGGGGAGCCTTCTGCCCTGGATCCCTATCATCATTAGCTTGTTTGCAGGATTCCACGGACAGTCTGCAAGCTCAACGTAGTCGCCGAAAACTCTTCCTTCCTCGGGATCGGGGTAATCGTAATCGAAGTAATTTATGAACTCCTCAGCACGGACAGCGTCCTCGGGGACAAAACTGCCGTCCTCAATAAGCCGGCGGATATTTGAATATGAAGCAGTATCAACGTCGGCAGAGAAGGTCGAGAGAGGCTCTGCACGGGGATCCTTGAAGCCGCTTTCAATATATTCCTTGTATTCCTCGTTGCCGGAAGGGTAAGAAGGACGCGGACTGTCGGTAAACTCGGGTACATATTCCTCATCGGCGGTCTGAGGAGCTTCCGAAACTATTGAATTGTTGTTTCTGTGTTCGTCCTTTTTGTAGTTTCCGTTGTTGCTTGTGCTGTTATCGCCGCAGCTGCAGAAAGTACTCATTATCAATGCACATGAAGCAGCCATTGCTGTATATCTTTTTGACGTGTTATTCATATATAGACCTCCCTGATGTCCTTCCGGACGGTATTTTCGTACTGCGGTGACTGCCGCAGCTCTTTTCTATGCTCTTATTATAGCTCTGAAACGGTCAGTTTACAACAACAGAAAAATGCCATTTTATAAACGATTTGAGGTATATTTTTTTAATATCGGGTTTCATTGTCTTACAATTTATTGACAATCTTACAGTTTTCTTGCATGGAATTGTCAAGAAATGTGCAGTCATAGAATACCCAAAATCTGAAATAGGCATATATCAGGCAGCGTGATGAGATCGTTGCTTTGAATTTCTTAGTGCCACAGGTGGGAGACCGCCTTCGTTGAAACTGTTGATCCTTT
>SFMO01000058.1 GCA_004554385.1 Ruminococcus flavefaciens | reverse complement strand
CAGACATACAGTGAAATACAGTAAGCGTTACACAGTAACATACAGTTGCATACAGTTCACGTTACATTGTAATACTTGAGCCGAGGTTGTTCCTCGGCTCATTTTGTTTTTAGGTGGGGCTGGGTGTGGTTGGCGCTTACGTTACAGTTACATTTCCTCTTATAAGACATATCTATACAGTTGATGAGCTATCGGCTCAGAGCGAATATTGGTGGGAGTCTTATAACTGAAAATCAGTTTATTCATGTGTACAATAAAGAGAATTGCCGGGTTAGAGATGTCTGACCCGGCAATTTTTTTACAATAGCGAAGGAAATTTCTGTTTAGGAGAATAACTATTGTTATCTACATATAGTATACAAAATGTTATATTTTTATGAATTCTCATTCGCTTTGCTTGGCAAACTATACAGAACGTGATATAATAACATTACAGACAAGGAAATAAACATTTAGGGGGGAGCATTATGGATGGACCGAATGATTTGACCAAGCTTACCCGAAAGGGTTTTACACTTATTGAGTTAATAGTTGTTATGGCGATCATTGCTATACTTGCTGCTATGCTCGGTCCTGATATTTACGGTTATATAGAACGTGCCAAAAACAGAGCCGATGCATCTGCTGCCTCCACTATCTGTAAGGCCATTCAGATCGAAATGGCAATTGATTCTGATCGCATCGAGGAATTTACCCGTAACCCGTGGCTTGGTGGTACAAATAAGGATGGTTCACAGTTTGACCCCGATGATCATGGATATGTTTATGTTGATAAAAATGAAGTTCGCGTCAGCAGTTATGGTATAGCCAAGCTCCTTGAGGAAAACGGATATATTGATTCTGCGGGGCCAAAACCAACTGATGACGGTATACATGAATATAAATTTCCTAAGAGCCAGTGCAACGGACTTATCTGTAAATCCAACCGTAACTGGTACAGATATCAGATCAACATCAATAACAGAGGTGATGAGATATATTTTACCTTTTCTGCTAACTCTAAAAGCGGAGAAAGGCATAATACTGCAAAAATGAGCAGTGCCGATAATTTCCACGACCAGGAGGCTTCCGAAAAGTTTGCTGCAATGGCCGGCGGAGAGGCTGATGATTTAGTTTCCCTTCCAAACCTTTATTAAATTCTTCCTTTTATAATTATGTCCCCTTTATTTTAAACACGCTTTATGCGTGTTTATTTTTTCACTGCTATTGACTTGAATTTTATGATGTGATATAATATTTTTTCTGAAGGAGTGATTTTATGGAGATAAGACATCTTACAGATAATGATGATCATTCTGCTGTAAGAGAGATATACGAAAAAAGCTGGAAGTTCGCTTATAAGGGAATTATCCCTCAGGACTACCTCGACAGTATTCCAAAGACAAAATGGGGCGGCAATGTCAACCACAATGGCAGGACTGAACTCATAGCCGTTGACGGAGGAAAATTCGTTGGTACTGCAAGCTTCAGCCAGTCAAGGTGGGATAAATTCAAAAGCTGCGGAGAGATCGTGACTATATACCTCCTCCCAGAGTATATCGGAAAGGGCATAGGCTCACAGCTCATCAATGCCTGCATAGAGGAGCTTGAGTTCCTCGGCTATACCGAGATACTGCTGTGGGTTCTGGAGGATAATTTAAGGGCAAGACGCTTCTACGAGAAGCACGGATTCATATGTACCGAGGACTATATGGACGATAATATCGGAGGCAAGAGTCTTCGTGAAGTTATGTATATCCGAAGAAAGTAATAAAAAGGCGTAAAAGGTCTGTTCCTTTTACGCCTTTGTTTTTAATCATTTGCTGCCTGTGCTATGGATTCGACATTGTTCAGGTTCTTTATAGCCGGCAATGCAGCTAATATGGAAATGAGTATGTTGATACAGATGGAAAGGGCTGCGACGGCAGGCACTGAAAAGAGATACTTCAGCTTCATATCGTCCCAGAGCGTAAGCATGTAAAATCCTATGCCGAGGATATTACCGATTATCGCTGCCGTTGATGAGAACATGATGGTTTCAAGCATTACGCTCTTGCGAAGCTGCTTCCTTGACATTCCCACGCTTCTAAGCATCATAAGCTCGCGGCTTCTGTTGAGTACGCTGGTGTTTACAGAATTCACCATAGAGAGTATTCCTACAAGCCATATGGATATAAGGAACGAGAACACTATCTTTAATATAGCGCCGACAAAGCTTTGCAGGCCTGTGACCGACATATATATGTCGGCAAAGGAGAAGCAGTCAGCATTTTCTCTGAAGCCGTTTATCTTTTCCATTGCCGCATCATAGTGCTTGCTGTCTTTGACCTTGAGTTCTATATCAAAGTGGTCGAGACCGTACTGTGATGCCGATTCTACAGGAATTATCAAAGCATGGTCCATAAGCTTGCTTGACATTTTTCCTATTACTCTGAACTCGTATCTGTTGTAATCGGTAATGGTATATCCTTTTCCGAGGTCGGTGTAGCTCTCGTCAAATAGTTTTTTGGGCAGATGTGTATCTTCATCGATTATTGTCTCCTTGCCGTAGACAGAGTTGTTGTACAGAGCACCTTTGCTGCTCCTGAACTCCTCGTAGCTCATACCTGTGAGCTTATCCACACCTTTATCGTTGTATTCATTCTCGTCTATAGCATAGAGTTGTATCAGACCGGACGGACCGGAATCGTTTGTGCGTGATATACGCATGAGCTTTTCTGCAACTATTCTTCCTGAGCCGTCAGCATCGTTAAGCGAGAGAAAAGTAACACTGTTCACATAATATTCCGAGAATATACTGCTGTCTTTGAAGTAACGGTCAGGTTCTTCAAGAGGTTTTTCCGGTTCAGCCGCTATATACTGTAAATAGAAATCGCTGTTAAACTCGTCATTCAGCGGACCGATATCACTGTGGAAACGTGTGCCGACAAGTACGGTGAATGTGAACATCAGTACACCGAGAGCCATAGTTATTGTAGCAATAACGAATCGGCTTTTTGAGGCTTTGATGTTTTTCTTTGTGTAGCGGCGGAGCCATTTCCTTGAGCTGAGGTTCAGCTTTGACTTTCTCTTGCGGAGCTTTCTTTTTCTGCTCTTTGGCTTGCCGAAGTTGAGTGCTTCAGCAGGTGAGAGCTTCCTTGATGCCCACATGGCAGAGGTGTATGCGGATATGAAAAGTGCTATTATTGCAAGGAATGCGGCTATTGCAAGGAATAAGGGCTTGGCTGAGAACTCGCAGATCTCTATTCCTGATTTGCGCAGTGAGCTGAAGCACATTCGGCACACTATGACCGCCAGTATCATTCCGAGAGGGATAGCTGTCAGACAGTAGAACAGTGCCTCATACAGCACTACAAAGGCTACCTGAGTCTTTGATGCGCCCATTATACGCATTGCCGCAAAGTGGGTGCTTCGCTCCTGTACAGCCATTTCAAAGGTGTTGTCGATAACGAATCTCGCTATGAACCAGCCTATGAGAAGAACTATAAGTATGGGAACGATAAATGCCATCATCTGATACATTGCATATGGGCTTTTCACTTCAAGTGCAAGGAGAAGATTGTTTTCATAGTGCGGAAATTCAAAGCTGTCAAGGAACTGTGTGTCGTAATTGAAGCCGAGGTCCTTGAAGAGCATTTCCAGAGCTTCGTCATAGTCGCAGTTGTCTGTGAGACGTATCCTTGTCAGTGGAGCAGATTCGTATTCGATCTCGGGATTATTTTCATGGAGTTCCTTCAGACTGAGTTTTTCATCACTGTTATTAATAATTATAAAATCATTATCTCCGAAGAAGCGAATACCCTGGGATACAAATCCGCCTATTTTAAAGGTCAGTTCCGCAGGTTTTCCGTATTGCATATCTGTAAGAGGGATAGCGTCTGATGTCAGCCTCATTTTAGAGCGGAGATATTTAAGGATAGTGCCGTTGTACGCCTTTTTGCGTTCTTCCTTGGTGAGTCCCTCATATCTCTTATCGCCCTTGCAGTATTCCGTGCCGTATTTTTCCTTCAGCTGTGCACGGGCTTGCTTTACAATATCTGCGTTCTCGTCAACGATACCTGTATATGGGCGGATAGTCAGAGTGATGGTGTCGCCTTCGGAATAGCCCATATCCTTTATGGCAGCAGGTACAAGGATTTTATTTTCTGAAGAAAAAGCATTTTCGGGGATCGAAAAGTCCATTTTGTCAAACTTGCCTAAAAGGGCGTCATTGCCGCTGACATTATTAATACTGATGGATTGGGCGGTGGTCCTGTTTTTTCCGTCGGATATTTCAAAACAGGAGTATGCCGTGCTGTCTTCGTCACTGGAGATCATCATATTATCTGTATCGGAAAAGAAATGATCATCAACTACTGCGTGGTGAGCGATAATATCCTCGGCTTTGGACCTGTCCTTTGATTTTTCTACCCATGAGGAAATATCCACCTCCCATGTGCCGTCTTCTTGCAGAGACTGGTTGTACAGGGAAGTATAGAGACTGCTTCCGTAGGTGCAGATAGTTGTAAGGATGAATGCGGAAAGGGTTATGCACATGAAGGTGAGGAAGGTACGCATTTTCTGTCTGCGGATATACTTCATGGAAAGTGCTATAAGATGTTTCATAGTCCCGCCTCCTTACTCGGAAAGCATACCGTCAGTGATGCGGCAGACGCGGTCCGCCTGTGAAGCGATACTGCCGTCGTGGGTGATGAGTATGAGAGTCTGGTTGTACTTCTTGATGGAGCTTTTCAGTATTGAAATTATCTCGCGGCTGTTTTTGCTGTCAAGGTTGCCTGTGGGCTCGTCAGCAAGTATTATCTGGGGCTTGTGGATAAGGGCACGGGCAAATGCCACACGCTGCTGCTGACCGCCTGAGAGCTCGTGGGGATAGTTCTGACGTTTCTGTTCAAGACCTGTCACTCTCAGGAGCTCGTCAAGGAACTCCATATCGGGGGGAGTGTTGTCAAGATTTAGGGGAAGCACGATATTTTCCTCAACATTCAGCACGGGAATAAGGTTATAGGACTGGAATATAAAGCCGATATTCTTCCTGCGGTAGGCGGAAAGTCCCTTGTCGTCAAGTTTGGTTATGTCCTTGCCGTTGACGATTATGCTTCCGCTTGTGGGACGGTCAAGTGAGCCGAGACAGTTGAGCAGAGTGGTCTTGCCGCTTCCGCTCTCGCCTGTAATGGCTACGAATTCGCCTCTGCGGACTTCAAAATCTACGTTGTTTACTGCCATGAGCTTTGTTTCGCCTTCGCCGTACTGCTTGCACAGCTTTTCGGTTTTTATTATGATGTTATTTTCCATAAAAAGACCTCCTGTTCTTATGTTAACAACATTATAAAGCTTTAATCTTACGGCAACATTACAAATACAAAAATTTTTTGTGACATTTGAAATATCTGAAATGTGACAAATGTCATATTAGAAACTGACGCAGGACACTACAAAATCCTTTCTCTGTGAGGTATAATAATTACAGTGAAAAACATAAGGGAGGATAACACCATGAATAATACAGTTGTTAAGATACAGGACCTTGTAAAGCGCTACGGCGACCTTATCGCTCTTGACCATTTCGGACTTGAGATACAGCAGGGAGAGATATTCGGACTTCTCGGACCTAACGGCTCAGGCAAGACTACTACCATAAACTGTCTGCTGTCACTTCTTTCCTTTGACAAGGGGAGCATAGAGATATTCGGGAAGAAAATGACTCCCGTGAGCTATGACATCAAAAAGGAGATAGGTGTCATAATGCAGAATGTTGCCGTATTCGACGAGCTTACGGTATACGAGAATATAGATTATTTCTGCGGGCTCTATATATCTGACAAGGAAAAGAGAAAGCAGTATGTTGAGGAAGCCATTAAATTCGTAGGCCTTGAGGACTTCAGAAAATTCTACCCGAAAAAGCTTTCGGGCGGTCTTCTCCGCAGACTGAACATAGCCTGCGGTATAGCTCACAAGCCTAAGCTTATCATACTCGATGAGCCTACTGTTGCAGTTGACCCTCAGAGCAGAAACCGTATCCTTGAAGGTATACAGGACCTTAACAGGAAGGGCGCTACAGTTATCTATACCTCTCACTACATGGAGGAGGTAGAGCAGATATGCAACCGCATTGCCATTATGGACAAGGGCAAAAAAGTCGCTGAGGGTACTAAGGACGAGCTCAAGCGCATGATAAAGAATACCGAGACCATAACAATTGAGATCCTGGAGCTTCCAGATAAGGTATACAGAGAGATAGCTTCTCTGCCCCATGTATATGATTCAAAGCTTGAAAACGGCAAGCTTTCGATATACTGCTCAGGCGGCAAGCACAACCTCACAAGAGTGCTGGATGTATTGCAGAAAAATGAGGTGGGATTCGGCAGAGTATATACCGAGCTGCCTACACTCAATGACGTGTTCCTTGAGATCACAGGTACTGCTTTAAGAGACAAGGAGGATTGACCATGTTCCTGCACATACTTAAATATGAGCTCAAAGGCGGTCTGCGCAGCAAGGACCTTATCATCTGGCTCATACTCTTTCCTATACTTCTGGGCACTGTCTTTAAGGTTGGCTTCGGAAGCATTTACGAACAGACAGAGAAATTCAGTTCTATTCCTGTTGCTGTAGTGGAGGAGAGCGAAAATCCTGCCTTCAGACAGGTGCTTGAAAATATTCAGAGTGCTGACAAGCCATTCCTAAAGGTAAGCTTTGCAGATAAGGAGAAGGCTGAAAAGCTTCTTGACGACGGTGACGCAGAGGGAATAATCTTCTCAGGGGAAGAGCTGCGGCTCACTGTCAAGGAAAAAGGTCTCCGCGAGACAATGCTCAAATCCTTTATTGAGCAGTACTCGGTCCGTGAAAAAATAGCTATGGACGCCATAAATACTGCTCCCGAAAAGGCTCAGGAGGTCATTTCGGCGCTTACCTCGGAAACTGTATCATCATGCACTGAGATACCTGTTACACAGGGCAATCCCGATGTGTATGCGCAGTATTTCTACAACCTCATAGCTATGGTGGCGATATTCGGCTGTATCACAGGAATGACAGTGACGGTGCGCAGACAGGCAGACCTTTCGGCGCTTGGTGCAAGAAGCTGCTGCTCACCTGTACCGAAATCCATAAGTGTCCTTGCAAGTCTTGCAGGCAGCTTCGTACTTCAGACCGTTTGCATGCTGATATGCGTAACATTCCTTGCATTTGTGCTTAATGTGGATTTTGGCGACAGACTGTGGCTTGTATATCCGACAGCAGTACTGGGCGGAATACTCGGAGTATCCTTCGGATTCTTCGTAGGTTCTGTTGCACATGTAAGTGAAAAGGTAAAGACGGCTATCCTTATGACCACATCAATGCTGCTGTGCTTCCTGAGCGGACTTATGATGGGCAATATGAAGTCTGTCGTAGCAGAAAAGGCACCATGGTTCAACAATATCAATCCGGTTGCGGTGATCTCAGACAGTTTCTACTGTCTGAACATCTATGAGGATTATGACCGCTATATCACAAAGCTTATAACTATGGCGGTCACAACAGTGATATTCATTACACTTGGTATTCTTTCGTCAAGGAGGAAAAAGTATGCAAGTATTTAAGGCTATGCTGAAGGTAATGAGAAAGAGACTTCCTTCCGCTATGATATATATTATAGTATTTGTGGTCATTTCCATAATTGTCACAAATGCTTCAACCAAGGACAATAAGTTCGAGGTCACAAAACTGGATATATGTGTGTTCGATGAGGACGATACTCCCGAGAGCCGTGCTCTCATCGACTTCATAGGCAAAAGCAATGATATAGATGAAATAGAAAACGACAGGGACACCATTATAGATTCGCTTTACTACAAGCGTGTCAACTATGCTCTTATAATCAAAAAGGGCTATGCCGAGAGACTTGCGGCAGGGGATACAGCCGACCTCTTCGGAAGCTATCATATCGATGAGAACTACTCTGTAGTATATATGGGGCAGTTACTCAATGAGTACACTACATCTGTAAAGGCTTATCTCACAATGGGAAGGACTCTTGATGAGGCAATAAGCTCCGCAGAGGAGGCACTCTCTCAGAATACAGAGGTCGATATGCTGAGAATGGACAAGGGCGGCAGCTCACACTTCAGCGTAGACTTCGCAGGATATTTCCAGTATATGCCGTATATCCTCATTGCGGCTGTATTCACCGTAGTTTGTCAGGTACTTGTTACCATGAACAACAAGGACATTCGCTACCGCACAAACTGCTCATGCATCGCTCCTTCAAAGTACACATTCCAGATGTTTATGGGAAGCGCAGTCTTTGTGCTTGCAGTATGGCTGCTGCTTATAGTGATAGGCGCGATACTGAACAAGGAGATGTATACTGGCAGAGCATGGTATGCAGTGCTTAACAGCTTCATATTCTCAGTAGTTGTAACAGCCATTTCAGTATTTATATCAAGCTTTGAGCCAAAGGAAAACGTGCTCAATCTTATCACACAGGTCCTCAGTATCGGTATGAGCTTCCTCTGCGGCATATTCATTCCCATGGAGGTGCTCAGCGACAGAGTCCTTGCTGTGGCAAGATTCCTGCCTGCTTACTGGTACGTAAGGGCTAACAACATGATAGCCGATATAGAGCCCTTCAACCGAAGCAGCGTGATACAGTGCTTACTGATAGAGGCAGGCTTTGCGGTAATGCTCATTCTCCTCACGCTTCTTGTGAGAAAGCTGAAATACAGCGGTTCGGCTATTGTCACTACAGCTAAAAAGGTTGCTGTCAACTGAAATATTTACACAAAAAAAAGGAACTGCTGAAGCAGTTCCTTTTTATTATATATTCAGTTTCTCTTTTATGATACCGCAGACCTCTTCCTTATGCTGCTGATAGTAGAAATGATCGCCGCCGAAGGGATATACCTCGCATTTGCCGTCGGTAAATCTGCTCCAGCTGTTCATATCCACGCTCTGCATGAGGGGATCGTCCTTGCCGTATATCACTGTGATGTCACAGCCGAACTTTATATCCTCGGGAGAAGCCTTGTATCGCTCTGCCATACGTACATCGGTGCAAAGCACACGGTTAAGTGTACGCATGAGCTCCTCGTCGGGGACGGGAGCATTTGAGGAAAGGGAATTTGCTGTAAAAAACGATACTATCTCGTCATCAGAAGCTGTGTCTGCATTTTCAAAGCAGTGCACATCCTCATCGGGAGGATTCTTTCCCGAAAGAAAGACGTGCTTCGGCATTGCAAGCCCTTTTTCCTTTGCCTGCTTTACAAGCTCGGTCACAAGGACTGTACCCATGCTGTGTCCGAAGAGAGCATATTCGCCGCTGAGAAGCTCAGAATGCTTTTCTATGAGGTCTGAAACGCAGTCGGGAACTGTGTCCAGAAGGGGCTCTGAGGAGCGCGTAAAGCGTCCTGAAAGCTCCATAGGCACTACAGTCAGATCCTTTGGCAGGAAGCGCTTGAATGAGCTGTAGCTCTTTGCTGAGCCTCCTGCGTGGGGAAGAAAGAACAGTACCATATTACTCAATAGGTGTGCCCTTTTCGTTGAGCAGGTCGAAGATCTCGCCTACCTTGCTGATAGAAGCTACCAGTGAAAGGGGAATGTTGAGCTTGAATGTCTCTGTGATCTCGGAGCCGAGACCGAAGAGTCCGAGTGAATCAAGGAAAAGATCGTCGTATACGTCTGTATCTCTTGTGATCTCAGAAGGATCAACGCCTACGTAATCGGAAATTGCCTGCTTGAATTCATCAAAATTAAGGTTATTCATTATTTATACTCCTTCTTTCTGAGGTATTTGAACTGTATCTTGCCGATATCCTTTGGTATCTCCTCAACGGGAACTACCTTATCGGGCACTTTGTATGCGGAGAGCTTTCCGTCGAAGTACTTTGCAATATCACCTCTTGTGATCCTTGCATCGCCCTTTGGCTGGATATAAGCAACGATCTGCTGACCGATAACGGGATGGGGCTCGTCTGTTACAGCAGCTGCTGCGATCTGTGGGTGAGTAAGGAGGCAAGCCTCTACTTCCTCAGCGTGAACGAGGTTTCCGCCGCGCTTGATGATACGCTTGCTTCTGCCTGCGAAACGAACGATTCCGTTTGGAAGCTTGTTTACAAGGTCGCCTGTGCAGAACCAGCGGCGTCCCTGCTCGTCAGTGTGTATCTTTTCTGCAGAGAGCTCGGGATTGCCGAAGTAATCAGTGATAACGCCGTCTGTGTATACACAGAGCTCGCCGACCTCGCCTTCAGGAACGTCGTTGAACTTCTCGTCGATAACGCGGACGTCAGTGAAGCTGAGCTTGCGGAAATCGCTGGGGTCTGTGCCTGCGTCTCTTGCAGAGTCCCATACTACCATAGTGCAGGTCTCGGAAGAGCCGATAACATTTACTACACGGATGTGGAGCTTCTCAACGAAGATGTCTGCGATCTCCTTGGGGAGAACCTCACCTGCAAAGTAGCAGATACGAACGCTTGAAAGGTCATACTTGTCAAAATCAGGTGTTGAGAGAAGTACCTTTGCAAGTGTTGATGTGAGCTGGATAACGTTTATCTTGTACTTCTGAACTGTTTCAAGGAAGGTGATGGGGTTGAACTGAGGCTGATACATCATGGTACCGCCCTTGAGAGCCATCTGCTGTCCCATGCCGAAGCCGCCCTGATGATAGAGTGTCATACCCAGCATCATTACGTCGTCAGCCTTGAATTCGAGGTAGTCGCCCATATCTCTCTGTGTGGAGAGGAATCCGCCTGAAGGTACTGAGAGTATCTTAGGTGTGCCTGTGCTGCCTGATGTGCAGGCGAGTGACATGGTGTGGAGATATTCGGGCTCGTATATCTCGCACTCAGTGCTGCCGTTTTCTGCCATGAACTTCTCAGCAGATATATAGCAGCTTTCCTGTGGGATAACGCTGTCATCTGCGAAGCATATTACCTTGTCAAGTGTGAGCTTTGAAGGAATGAGCTCGCTTACTGCAGCGATGATGTTGTTGTTTCTGTACTTTTCGGTAATGAACATTACCTTGGATGTTGTAGCAGGGATGAGCTTTGAGAGCTCGAATGAGCCGCTCTGGGGATCCATAGGAACAGGCTGTGCGCCTATTCTTACTGCTGACCAGAATACTATGAACCACTCTATGCTGTTAGGCATGCAGATGCCGACCTTGTCATTGACTGAGATGCCTGTCTTCTTCATTGCTGAGCCGAGCACAGCAGTCTTTTCCATGAACTGTGCGTATGTGAGTTCATTTTCGTCTATTCTCAGGAGCACCTTGTCAGGAGTTTCCTGAGCGTATCTGCTGTAATAATCAAAGAACTTTTCTGACATTATTTATTCCCCCCAATAAGTCTTGCAGCAATGAAGTCAGCTGCGATATGCTTTACCCAGTGATACTGCTCACCAACAGGCATTGCATGCATGATAGTCTCCTCGGAAACGTAAGCAGGCTTGTCCTCAATGTGGATGCATTCCTTGTAGCCCTGAGCCTTGTCAAGGAGCTTCTGTGAAGCCTCGGGAGTCATCCAGTTGTCGTCGCTGCTGTAAACCATAAGGAAGTCAGCCTTGTGTGTGCCCTCCTCAAGAGTTCTCATGCCCTCAAGGTAATCGTCTGAGTACTGGTAAGAGCTCCACTTGCCGCGCTTCATCCATACAGGGATGCTGCCCTGGTCAGCGAAGTTCATAAGGAGAGGGAAGAGGCTTACGCAAGCCTTTATCTTGGGGTTCTTTACAGTTGCGCGGAATGCGTAGCCGCCGCCCATGCAAAGACCGAAGTTAGCCATGTTCTTCTCGTTGAGTTTCTTATGTTCCTTTACGAACTTGTATATTCCTTCGAATGCAGCCTCTATCTGCTTGCCGCCGCACTTGATATTATTGTAGATGATAGCAGCGCCTGCACCAGGCATATCGGGAGTGATAACTGCGATACCTCTTTCGTTGAGGGGAGCAGCCAGCATTTCAAGCTCCTCCTTGCAGCTTCCGATGCCTGAGTAAGTGATGACAACAGGGTAGTCGGTCTTTCTTCCGGAGTCGGGGTAGTGGATATAAGCAGGTATCTTGCCTGCCTTTGTATCGATCTCAACGTACTCTATCTTGTTCTTGCAGAGCTTTGTGTAGTGTCTGTAGCTTTCAACGAGTCCGTTGTATATCTCTGTCTTGTGCTCTACGTCCTCGATGTTTACCATGAAGCAAGCGTAGTGGCACTGTGCGATCATTTTTGCGTATGCTCTTGCTGAGATCTTGTTTCCGGCAGCCTCTGCCTTGTCGCGGAGCTCGGTATAACGGTCGATCTTTGCATGCCATTCGTCAAGCCATACATTCTGTATCTGCTTGCCGCTCTTTACCTTGATATTGTCTATCTTCTTGAGTATCGACTCCAGATCGAAGGGGTCTGCTCCGTAAAGGAGTGAACGTGTTGCTACGGGGTTAAGCAGGTCTCTTATTGCCCATTTCATATTAATCTATATCCTTTCTTGATCTTATGTCAGCCTGTGTATCGCCATGCGCCCTCACGGGTCATTTCCGTGAACTGCATATAAATGCGGTAGGGATCAACGTGTGTATGCTTCTGTATAAGGCTAAGCATTCTGTCAGCAAGCTCCTTAAGGAAAGCAGCCTTGTTGTCTGCATATTCCTGTGGGAGAATGTATCTGAATTCTGCGAAGAAAACTGTGTCCTCCGACTTGTTCATATACATTGAGCACTCGTCAAGCATGACCATGATCGCAGGCAGCGGCTTCTTCAGTATCTCTGAGAGCTCTGCTGCTGCTTCATCGAGGAAAGCAGTCTTTGCAGCAGGAGCGCTGAAGCTGAAGTTTGTCTTCATCTGTGCTATTGGCATAATTATTTATCCTTTCAGTGAAACGACTCAGATCAGCCGTTATATCTTTTCAGTACAAGTGTTGCATTGTGTCCGCCGAAGCCGAAAGAGTTTGAGATAGCAACGTCTACCTTGTGCTCCTGTGGCTTGTTTGGAACGTAGTTGAGGTCGAGCTCGGGGTCAGCCTCATCGTAGTGTATAGTAGGTGGTACGATACCTGTTTCGATAGCCTTGATACAAGCGATAGCTTCAAGAGCTCCGCCTGCGCCGAGGGTGTGACCGATGGAAGCCTTTACTGAGGACATAGGGATGTCATATGCTCTCTGTCCGAATACTTCCTTGACAGCCTTTGTTTCGTAAAGGTCGTTGAGACCTGTTGATGTACCGTGAGCGTTGATATAGTCAACAGAATCGGGGGAAAGTCCTGCGTTGTCGAGGGCAAGTCTCATGGACTCAGCCATACCTACGCCGTCTGTCTTTGGAGCTGTGAGGTTGAATGCCTCGCCGCACATTGCAGCGCCTGCAAGCTCGCAGTAAATCTTAGCGCCTCTTGCCTTAGCGCTCTCCTCGGATTCAAGAACGACTGTACCGCCGCCCTCGCCCATGATAAAGCCGTCGCGGTTCTTTGTGAATGGACGTGCAGCTGTAGCAGGATCGGGATTTACCGACATAGCAAGGAGCTGGTTGAAGCCGCTGATAACAAGGTGGGTAACTGTGTTGGAGATACCGCCTGCGATGACCATATCACAGAGTCCGGACTCGATGAACTGCTTTCCGAGAGCGATAGCGTATGCTGAAGAAGCACATGCTGTGCTGACGTTGAAGGAAGGACCTGTGAAGCCATACTTGATGGATACCAGAGCAGGAAGCTCGTTAGGCATCTTCTTGAGTGTGATGTTGAGAGGCTTGTCAAGCTCATAATCCTCGAAGGAGTTATCGATAACACCGTAGATAACGCCGACCTTCTTGCCGTTGTAGGTAGTGATGTCAACTCCGCAGTCCTCAATAGCCTCGCCTGCGGAAGCAAGGCCCATTCTTGTTACTGTTGTGGTAGCGTTGAGCTGACGTTTCTTCCAGTACTTTCCTGCCTCAGCCTCAAAAGCCTCGTCCACCTCGGCAGCTACAGTAGTATCGTGCTTGTCGAGAGGGATACGTGTGATAGTTCTCATACCGCACTTTCCTTCGATGAGTCCCTTCCAGTAGTCCTCAGCGGTATAGCCTATTGATGTAACGGCACCAATGCCTGTAATAACAACTTTTTTCATAAAAATGACCTCATATCATAAGTTATGGTTTATGCGAATGTTTTGTCCCAGATAGCCTTATCCTTGCGGACATATGAGCCGAAGCCCGTTTTTGCGCTGAGCTCGTCAAGTGCTTCGAAGAGCTTTTCGGCGCCGAATTTATCGTAGTAATATGCAGGAGATTCTGCAAGTCCGAGAGTATCCTGTACTGCTTCGAGAAGCACTGCCTTGTCTCCGCTGTATTCCTGTGCAGCATTGACGGTCTCGTTGAGAATGAGCGCAGCCATGTAAAGAGCAGCCTTGCCGCAGTCATTGCCGCTTGCGCTCTCACGCTCAGCCATGAAGTCAAGGAATGTCATTGTCTCCTTAGGGCAGCCGTCTGCCAGCCAGCCGTTCATCTTTTCACAGCCGTAGCCGAGGAGTCCCTTGTTCCTTTCGATGCGGAAGTTATCGGGGCTTCCTGCCATAAGTCCGAGACCAACACTGTCCAGCACATCAAAGGGGGCTGCAACAGGGAAGAGCTCTTCCAGAGACTTGTTGAGCTCTGCGGCGGTTACGCCGAAGCTCTCGCGGAGATATATTGCATGGGATACCATACAGGCAAGTATCTGGTTGAGATATATGTGGTATTCTCCTGAGAATACGATAGGCTTTTTTCCTGCGCTCTTTACCAGTTGTGCAGCCTTTTCGGCATTGCTCTGAGCGGTTTCGGGGAGAATATTGAGCTCCACGAAGCCAGTGAGCTTGACAGGGTAGAAGAAGTGGAGACCGAAGCAGCGCTCCTTGCCGGGGATATCCTCGAATACTGATGCGATATCCAGCGATGATGTGTTGGTAAGGAGCAGGCAGTCCTCTGAAACTGCCTTTGCAGCCTTTGCAAAGAGTTCCTTCTTTGCTGCCATGTTCTCAAAAACTGCTTCGATGACAACGTCACAACCGCTGAGAGCTGATGTATCATCGGTAAAAAGGAATGAATCCTTCTTGAATTCATACTGCTCCTCGGTAAGCTTCTTTCTCTTGAGACTCTTGCCGAGAGTTTTCATTACAGCTGCGGTATTCTCCTCAGCTCCGAAAAGGTCGATGACAACGAACTGTGCATCGGGGAGCTTGTCAAAAAAGAGAGAGAAGATGTCCTTTCCCATTTTGCCGTAGCCGACTATTCCTATTTTCATGTTCATGCCTCCCTGTTCTTTAAGTAGGAGCTTATGTACTCCTTATATTCTGAAGGCACGAATTTATCTGTGCTCTTTGATATATGATCTATAAGTGATACAGCCTCGGGAACGCCCTGCTTCTTGTCTGCGAAGATGTCAGCCCAGCCGAGAGCGAATGCCTCCTCAGCAGGGATGAGCTCGCCTGACATAACGAGTGTATAAGCGTTCTGAATGCCGCAAATTTCGATAGTTCTTGCTACTCCGCCAAGGGCAGGGAGAATACCGAATGTGGATTCGGGCTGACCTACTCTTGCGTTCTTTTCGATTATTCTGTAGTGGCTGTTTACAGCTATCTCGCTGCCCGAACCGATACAGAAACCCGTTACCACGCTTACAACGGGGAACGGGAGCTCTCTTAGAAATGTGAAGAAGTGTTTCTGCTTGATGTGACCTTCGGGAAGCTTTCCGTCAGCGTCGTTGTAGGATTCGTTTGCGGAGCGGTCTGCCAGAGCATCAACATCAGCGCCAACGCTGAAGTGTCTGCCTGCACCCTTGATTATAAGTCCTCTGTAGCTGCCATTTGCAGCCTTTTCCTCTATTTCAGCCATTACAGCCTCATATTCCCTGAAGAAATCTGCGGTCATAAGGTTATTGCCGGGCATATTCATTGAAAGAACGAGGATACCGTCCTGTTCCTCAAGTATCATTCCACTGTTCTCACTCATCGGAGCCACCTCCGTTCTTATCTGCCATAAGGCGGTAGAATGCTCTCGATTCGATTTCGAGAACCTTTTCTGCAGGAGCCTTACGTGCTGCGATGAAGCAGGCATTTATCTCCTGTATCTGTTTCTTTGTTTTATCCTTGAATATCTTTTCTATGTATTCATCTGCTTCCTCGGCTTTAATGCACATATCGGCAGCAGCTCTCAGTTCCTCTGACGGCTCGTCCTCTGTAACAACAGCTGACATGAACTGTGCATCTGCAAGAAAGCTTTTTACGGCTGACTTCTCATTGTCGTCAGCGCCGAGAACTGTGCTGCTGTCAGCATAGATGAGCAGCAAGCAAGGCTCGCCGAGCTGCTCCCTTGAACCGAGGAGCTGATACAGCGAGCTTATCTGAGAGACCTTAGCGGTGATCTCGTTATTGGTTATCGTCATCTTCGTCCCCCTCCAGACAAAGCCTTACCTTTTCGGGAATATCGCATATCATGCGATCCTTGTTCACATAGGCAAGCTTGCCTGTCACTCTGCATGATACAAGACCTGTATTCTTGTTTATTATGTTATGCTTGTAGCTTACGATGCCGCCCGAGCAGGTGACCTCAGTGTCTATCCTTACCTCGTCAAGCATTCTAAGCTCATGTATGTAGCGCTGGGTGCTTTCCATTATAACAGGAAAGAGTCCTTCGTCCACAATAGTAGCCAGCAGCCCGTGTACCTTGAAAAAGTTCCACAGAGCGGTCTCTGCGTACTGAAGGTATACTGAGTTGTTGACGTGGCCGAAGGAATCCAGCTCATAGCCCCTTACCGTTAATTTGTAAGAGCTTCTTCTCATTTTTTGAACGCCTCCGCCAGAACAGCCTCGAACTTGCCCTTTGAAGGATCTTCTGCGCCTTCTGCTGCAAGGTTGAAGGTCTCGATGATCGCATTGATCTGAGCGAGATTCTTGCCGCTCAGGAGCTCCTTTACGAAGGAGACTGTCTCATCGAAGGAATTCTTGTTTTCGCTGAGCTTGGTAACAAGACCGAGCTCAAGGGCATCCTTGGCACCGATCATCTCGCCGCAGAGTATCATGCGGAGAGCCTTTTCCTTACCCAGGAGCCTGTAAAGGCGTTCCATGCCGCCCATACCGGGAACTACGCCGTGCATTATCTCGGGAAGTCCGAGAAAAGCAGATGGGGAAGCCACTCTGAACTGACAGCTCAGTGCTATCTCAAGTCCGCCGCCGAAGCAGCCGCCGTTAATTGCCGCAGCTGTGATTATAGGGAGCTTTTCAATAGTGCGCAGAAGCTCTCTTGCGCTTTCAAGCTTTGCTGAAAGCTCACTGCCGCCTGACTCACCGAAAAGTGAGACATCAGCGCCATGGGAGAAATGCCTGCCCTTGCCTGTAATGATGAGAGCCTTTATCTGCGGATTCTTTTCAAGCCATCCGAGAAGCTCTCCGCGGTCGATGAACTCCGGCTCTGAGAGGAGATTTTTCGGACCGTTGTCGATAGTGAGAACGGCGATATCCTCCTCAGCATGGAGCTCGCATAAATTAGACTTTAACATCAACGCCGCTTACTGGTTAACGATGTCGTTGCCGTACTGATAGATCTTGCAGAACATATCAACAACGTCGCTCATTGTATCCATAGGGGACTTGAGCATGTACTTGCCGATGCTCTGGAGCTTGATATCGAGGTCATACTTGTCAGCTGTCATCTCGATGAGCTCAACAAACATAAGTGAGTCGCTTCCGAGGTCTTCCTGCAGATTTGTGTCCATAGTGATCTCGTCCTTCTCAACTTCACACTCTTCTGCATAGTAATCAAAGATCATGTCCTTGATTTCCTGTCTGATTTCTTCTGTGATCTCTCTCATGATAAATCCTCCGTCTTGATAATTTTACTTTCCTTTTCTTTGGGGATGCTTATTTATATGAAAACTTACACATCTTCGAGAGTGTAAATTTTGCATTTTCTGCTTACGCGTGAGAACTTGCTCACTGCGCCGTTAGCGCTTACATCGAAGAACTCGGTGACGCCCAGCTCCTCCAGCTTGCTGATCGCGAGATCCCAGCGGATGGGAGTGTAGACGTTGAGCTGATTTTCCCTCATTACCTGTGATCCCTTTGTCATAACTTCTCTGTCGAAGATGGAGAGTATGGGATAAACAGGAGCGCTGTATTCTATGGAGCCGCAGAAATCCACGTACTCCTGAGAATATTTTTTCATAATGGGGTGGTGGTACGCCACGCCTGTACCGAAGCTGAAAGCCTTGATAGCGCCTTCATTCTGACATAAAAGAAGCGCCTTCTCTACTGCGTCGGCGCGGCCGCTGACCATGACGTGAAACTTTGAATTGCCGCTTCCGATGACTATTTCATCGGTTGAGAATTTGTCCTTGAACATTTCTTCGATATCGCTGTATGAGAAGCCGATAACGATGCCCATATCGAGCTTTTCGTTATTTTTTTCAAGGCATCGCATGGTAGCGCGGTTCATCATGATGATATCGTGTGCAAATTCGTGGGGCACAGAACCGAAACAGCTGCTTATGCTGACTATTCCCGAACTGTAGCCTGCACCTATATCAGGGATTATCCCTTTATCCAGGTAGTGTTCAAAAACGACTCTGTCGCATATCAGAGAAATGATCCATTCTGCAACTCTTCCGTCGTAAGCCTTGTTTTTTTCGAGGTCCATATTGAGACCAAGTCTGCCGAATGCAGTTTCCAGGTAAAATTCATACTTATCCATGAGTTCGGGCGGCAGCTTGACCAGAAGCTTTTCGGGTTTTGAGCCGATGCCGTTGAACAGGAATGCTCTGTTGTACATTTACAATGCTCCTTATTTATAAATCACCAAATACATCTTATCACCTATTTTGCACGCTGTCAATAGGAAAAAAGTCCTTTTGGAAATGTTTGGGAAAAGATATAAAAAAAGTTTGCCCTACCAAAAGTTTTTTATAAAATAGTCCGATTATACTATCAGTAATTAATTATAACATAGTTCGCAAGGCGGTCATATGAGCTCCATATAATGGTAAAATGATACGAATTATAGTCGTTTAGTGACGTTGATAGATCCTTGGGCAGTGCATAAAAAAGCCTTTCCATGGCGCGGAAAGGCTTTTGAGATTATTCCTTGAGATTTTCGGGAGTCTTTATCAGCTTTGCCTTGAAGAGGGCTGTGCCGATAAGTGTTGAGAATATTGTTGAGATAACCATTTCAAACAATGCGTTGATACCGACAGCAGTGATGATGAAGAGCAGGATGCTCTTGCCGTTTCTGAGTCTGTCGATGTAATTGAATTTCTTGTAGACCTTAAGTGTATAATTGCCGTCGCTGAGACCTCTGAGAGAAGCGCTCGGCTCTTTGAATTTTGTGGTTTTACCGTTTATAGTCTCGCCGTTGAGAACCGCTCCCTTGAGCTTGTCGGAGCTGAGCTCAAACCTTACCGCATCAGCATCAACGGCAGGAGCGATCTCGCTTGTATCTCCAACTGAAAGAACGAGAGAACTGCCGATCTTTGCCTGAAGTCCGTCGGCTGAGAATTCAATGTCCTTATCCGAGCTGTCTTTGATCTGGGAAATGACACCGTTGGTGATAGTCATGGTGTACTTGTTGTCCAGACCTGTTGCAGAGTGGTTGAAGAGTATTACCAGAGCTCCCATAAAGAATATGGTGTTGAGGATAGCTGCCGAGAAGCCTGCGATACCGCATGACTGCTGGACCTTTGAGAGGTCCTTCTTGTTGACAAACCAGAACATTGCAGCAAATCCGACTGCGAACACACCAATGAGTGTGAGTGCTACGGGGAGACCTGATGTCATGAAGTTGTACATGCCTTCCGACATCTTGTATTTTCCGTCTTTGTCATAGCAGATGAGAAGCATTGCGGACAGGAAAAGTCCGATGAGGACTATGCCCGAAACGATACCTGATATAACGGAAAGAGTTTTCTTAGAATTGATCTTTGAAAGTGTTGAGAAAATGATGCCTACCAGCAGACCGTCGAGTGCTCTCGGTACAACGCGCTGGATGAATGTGAGTGTCGGACTGATCTCAAGTGTTGCAGCACCCATGCCGCTGAGAACGCCGATTCCGAAGCACTGGAGAAAGCTGAAGATTCCGAACACAAGTCCCAGAATAAGTCCGCCTGTTGGTCCGAGTGCGATGGCGGCTATTGCGATCGGGATGATGTTCAGGGTGATGGAGAGCGGACCGATAGGTATAGAGCCTATGGGGGTCAGCGAAAAGAGTGCGACGATAGCCGTCAGCAATCCGAGCAATACCAGTGACCGAACATTGAATTTCGATTTCATATTAAATTTTCCTCCTTGTTACTACTCCTCCTGTGAGGATATAATACAATAACATTATAATATCACTTTTTGTATTATTTGTAAATAGCCTAATCGCCAGAAAGATGTTAACAAGAAGTTCATAAATAGTACACTTTTTACAAATATCGGAGGCGGGTGTAAGCAAAACGCACAAACGATATACAGAACGTAATATTTATATTATCTATTAACTGAGTAGGAAATTTGCTTCGGGTCACCTCTTATTTCGGCATTTGTTGACCTGTTAAAGGGATACTTTGTTGAACTTGCTCCTTCATTTTAAAAAAATGTCGAATAAGGCGACAAATTGCACAAAAGCGATGCATTTTTTTCTAATTATTAGTTAAACTTAAAATATTGCAATTTGTATACAGGTATGTTATAATTATTTTGCAAAAGTCTGTAACTTTACCCCGATGCGTACAAGCAAAGGGAGGTTGTACGGGAATTGTGGAAAAAGAAATAGAAAGGACGGAATGACCATGAAAAAAACATTGGGGAAGCGCCTTGTAAGCGGCGTTACCTCAGGACTTCTGGCTGTGATGTACACGGTGCCGTCAAACCTCGGTATCTCTGCTTATGCCGATGATACTGCCGCTGACGGGCTTCCGATAGTCAACACACCGTACGAGGAGTCAATGTGGTACAGAGGAAACCCGTTGGGTATAGCAGGCGACTTCCATTTATTTGCTTTCGATACCATCGAAACAATGAATGACAGTGCCCATATCAACGGTAATATCGCAGCGCCGAATTACCTTGTGGGCGCAAACCATGGACAGCTCAACACAGAAGGTACAGGACGACTTCTCAACGTCGTAAGAGACTCCTTCAAGTTCAAAGAGGACGGTGTTTATGACACCGCTGCTAAGAACGACGGAGTAAAGGGCTTCTCACTGGGAAATATGAGCGATTTTATGTTCCCTGCGGACTGCACGCTCTCGATAGGCTATCCTGAAGGGAATCTTCAGTATCCTCAGGATACGAGTTCGGCTGTAAAGCTCAAAACACCTTCTGCCGATTACATCATTGAGCTGTATACCGGAGGTCCCGGAAAAGCGGAGAGCTATATGGCTCACGCAGGCAGCAAGCTTATCGACTTCGAGAAGGAAAAGGCTAACTACCAGGCAAGATCAAAGTCATATGCTGCAATGGGCGAAAGCTATGCAAAGATAACATGGGAGGGAAATCCCAATTACAATGAATATGACCCCGGCAATAATCAGCCTCAGATCGGCACCCTCATGCTCAATCCCGAGGGTACCAATGTTCTGAATCTCACCGCAGACCAGCTCGAACACTACAGAGGCCTCAAGGTTGCAGGCATAAATTTCGAGGACGGTACTTTCAAGGGTGAGCAGGCTCTCGTGGTCAATATCGATCTTCAGGGCAAGTCAAAGCTCAGCTGGACTCCTGAATGGACCTACTGGACTATTGCCAATCCGGATGAGCATGTTACCATCAAGGAAAAGGACAGTGCTCTTAACGGTACAAATATAATCTACAACTTCTACAACGCTGCAGAGGAAGGAACTCAGATCATCTACAATGAGGGCTCCTCATGGAGCGAGGGCGAGATAGGAAGCGGCGGTACCGCAGAGCCATGGGGCTGTGTGCTCGCACCCGACTGCGAGGTCGTTCCGAACAATATGAGCGGTACGATCATCGCGCAGAATATCCGCCTCCACAACGAGACTCATATGTCTCCTTTCATGAACCCTGTGTCTGAAAAGGAAACCATTGACATTTCTGCCAAGAAGACATGGAGCGACGGAGAGGAAAATCACGGCAGCGATAAGGTAGAGGTAACTCTTTACCGTGCTGACAAGGCAGGCCTTACAAATGTAAGTGCTGATCCTTCAGCTGAAAAGCTGGATGCAAAGACTCTCGACAGCACAGGCGACTGGGAAGCTAAATGGACAGCTCTTCCCAAGGACGACGGCAAGGGCAATACATATTTCTATTATGCTGTAGAAAATTCAGTTCCCGAAAAATACGAGGTATCCTATACAGGAAACGGCGTGGGCGGCGGAAACAGAGAGATCGGCATTACAAATACTCTCAATGCCGAGACTGTTCCTACGGTGCTCAGATTCGTCAAGTATAACGATACTATCAAGATCACTTCCGAGACTGACAGCAGCATTAAGACCGAAAGTGCCAAGAAGAAGCAGGAGGGTGCAAGATTCACTCTTACTGCCAAGGAAGTAGAAGGCGCCAAGCTCGATGAGGACGTAACCTCTAACCTCGATCACGACGGCGACGGCACTCCTTCATATTCAGCAGATTCTATAACATGGCTCACAGGAGCTACTGATATAGTATTCACAAATCTTCCGAGCGGTCTGTATGTTCTCTCTGAGCAGGCACCCGAAGGCTATCAGTCAATCGAGGATGTTGAGTTCAGACTGAATCCTGACAGCACCGTAAACATCATCTCAAAGACAGAGGGAGTTTCGGCTCCTGCTGAAGGCGCTGAGATCGATGTTGTCAACGAGCTCTTCTCATTCACTATCAATAAAGTAGATGAAAACGGCGATCCTCTCGTTGGCGCTCGCATGAGACTCACAGGTACTACTCCGTCAGGCACTGTTGACATGACTAAGGTCAAGGCACGTGATGCCAAGTACTACACTGCTGACGGACGCGGCTGGGACGAAGGCGAGAACATGGATTTCTTCATCAACAAGATGGGAAGCCGCAGAGCATTCGAGTGGGTATCCACAGGCTCCGAGATAATATTCACAGGTCTCCCCGAGGGCGATTACACTGTTGAAGAGGTAAGTGCTCCTAAGGGCTACACAAAGTCCGATGAGAAGATCACATTCACTATCTCAAGAACAGACGGTATCCTTTCAGCTGATAAGAAGGAACTCAGCATCATTAACAAGAAGAATGATTCTTCTATTAAAATAAGTAAGGCTGACGTGGGCGGCAACATTGTTGAGGGCGCTCAGTTCACTCTTACAAAGGCTGACGGCGATAAGCTGGTTCAGGTCATCAAGGATTATTCCGCAGACGAGGTCAAGGCAATGACTTCAATGAGCCCTGTTCTGGAGCTCAACAAGAAGAACGTCACTGTCAGCGACGTCAAGGACGGCATGGGTTATACACTCAGCGGTCCTACATTCAGAAATGTTACTGTTGACGGAAATGCAGTTTCCGATGAGCAGAACGTTTACACCACAACAGGCAAGGCTTCGGGCACTAAGCTTGAGATATCAGGTATCCGCGGCGGTACTTACAAGCTTGAGCTTGAGGACGGCAGAGTATTCAACATCGTGGCTGACGCTGATGAGGCTGTTGCTCCTAAGGTAACTGCTTTCAAGGCTGAAAAGCTTGAGGAATACAAGTTCACAGGCGGTGCGGCTGAGATAGCAGGTCTTGAGGACGGCGACTATGTTCTCAAGGAGACAGCTTCTCCTAACGGCTACACAAAGGTGGATTCAGAATTCACATTCACTGTTAAGGATGGCGCAGTTGACAAGTCTTCTGTAAAGTCCAAGACAACAGGCGCTATCAAGATCGCTGAGGACGGCTCAGCTGTTATCACAGATAATGTTTCAGAAATAACTATCGACAAGTACTTCGATGCAGACGGCAACACAACTCCTTCGGGCACAACCGATGGCGCTGAGATGAAGCTCACCTTCAAGAAGGCTTCCGATAAGCCTGCAACAGTTATCGAAAATGCTGACACTCTTGCAGAGGGCAAATCTGCTGAGTGGAACACAAAGACTGACGCTTCCAAGACCTTCAAGGGACTTATGGACGGTGAATATGTTCTCGAAGAGGTAAATGCTCCTAAGGGCTACGAAAAGGCAGCTCCAAAGACATTCATAATCGAGGACGGTGTTATCAAGGACAATCCTTCAAATAAGGAAAGTCTCCTCAACGTAAAGAAGAACACTATCATTCTTGACAAGCAGGCTCTCGGCGGTACTCCTATCCCCGAGGAGGCAGGCAAGGCTAAATTCACACTTATCGCAGGCGAGGGCGCAGACCTCAGCGGCGTAAGCATAAATGACGGCGACGATCTCGGCGAGGGAGTTAAGTCTTCCGAGTTCGACGGCAATGTTGCAACATTTATGGGACTTAAGGACGGTACATACACTCTCAGAGAAGATACTGCTCCTGCAGGCTTCTCAGTTGTAAGCGACTTTACATTCACTGTAAAGGACGGCAAGGTAACTGATGTTTCTGCTGTAACAACAGGCAGAACAAGCGTTGACGAAAACGGTAAGATCGTTGTCGAGGACGCTCCTGTAATGAACATCAGCAAGACTGACCTTGGCGGTAAGGAGATCACTGACGGAGACGCAGAGTTCACTCTTACAGCAAAGGACGCTGATGGTTCTCTCGCAGGCGTTAAGATCAACGGCGGCGAGGCTCTCGGCGAAACAAAGTCAACAACATTCACAGGCAACAGCACAAAGCTTGAGTACCTCAAGGATGGTAAGTACTCACTTAAGGAGGATACAGCTCCTGCAGGCTACTCAACAGTTTCAGAATTCACATTCACAGTTAAGAACGGACTCGTTACAGAGGTAAGCGCAGTTACTGACGGCGTTACTGAGATGTCCGAGGACGGCAAGACGATCACAGTCAAGGATGCTCCTGTTATCAGTCTTAACAAGACTGATCTCGGCGGAAAGGCTATCCCTGAGGACGCAGGCGATGTTGAGTATGAGCTCACAGCTAAGGACGGCACACTTGAAGGCGTTAAGATCAACGGCGGCGAGGCTCTTACAAAGACAGACAAGACAGCAAAGATCGTTGGCAATATCTCAACTCTTGAATATCTCAAGGACGGCAAGTATTCTCTTGAAGAAACAGTTGCTCCCGACGGATTCACAGTTGTATCAGTATTTGATTTCACTGTAAAGAACGGAGTTGTTACTGAAGTATCAGCAGTTACAACAGGTGACGTTATCAAGTCCGAGGACGGAAAGACTATCACCGTTGCTGATGATGTTTCGACCATAACAATCGACAAGAAGGCGCTTGGCGCAGAGGAGATTCCTGAGTCCGCAGGTAAGGCAACATTCGTACTTACAGCAGAGGACGAGGGTAAGACACTTGAAGGCGTAACCGTAGGTGACAAGACACTTACAAAGGACGACAAGTCAACAACCTTCACAGGCAACAGCACAAAGTTCACAGGTCTTAAGGACGGCAAGTACAGTCTCGAAGAGACAGTAGCACCTGACGGCTATACAACAGTAACAAAGTTCACATTCGACATCGAGAACGGTGAAGTAAAGAATGTAAGCACAGTTACAGACGGAAATGCTTACGTAGACGAAAAGGGCAACCTTGTAGTTGAAGATAAGCAGTCAACAATAACAATCGACAAGAAGGCACTTGGCGCAGAGGAAATACCTGAGTCCGCAGGTAAGGCAACATTCGTACTTACAGCAGAGGACGAGGGTAAGACACTCGAGGGCGTAACAGTAGGCGACAAGACACTTACAAAGGACGACAAGTCAACGACCTTCACAGGCAACAGCACAAAGTTCGCAGGTCTTAAGGACGGCAAGTACAGTCTCGAAGAGACAGTAGCTCCTGACGGCTATTCAGTAGTTTCAAAGTTCACATTCACTATTGAAAATGGTCTGGTTACAAAGGTTGACGCCGTAACCAACGGTAAGACATCCTTCGCTGAGGGCGGAGATACACTCATTATTGAGGACGCTAACTACGTTACTATCAGCAAGAAGGACATCACAGGCGAGGAAGAGATCAAGGGTGCAACTCTTGAGATCACAAACTCTGATGTTGACTGGACTTCAATTATCGAAGCAAACAGCGGCGATAAGGACTTCGTACAGGTTTACGACAGCGATAAGAACGTTATCGGTATCCAGTGGGTATCCGGCGATACTGCAAAGATCGTTCAGGCACTCAAGGACGGTAAGTACAAGCTGAAGGAAACAGGCGACGAATTCACAAGCGGCGGCAAGGTTTACGAGGTAATTACCTCTGAGCTTGAATTTACTATCAAGAACAGTAAGATAGTTGATGCAAGCGGTAAGGACATCAAGGCTGAGCACGACAAGACTTCTGCTGACGGCTACTACTTAGTAGACAAACAGGGCAATGCTATTGAGGTTTGCGACGCTCAGGCAACAACAACTACTACAACAACCACCACAACAACAACTACTACTACAACAACTTCTACAACTACAACAAGCACCACAACATCTACAACAACATCAACAACCACTACTACATCCACAACAACTTCAACTACAACAAGTACAACTTCAACTACAACAAGTACAACTACATCTACAACTACAACAACAACGACCACTACCACTACTACAACCACCACAACGACGACAACTGCTACCACAACGACTACACTTGCAAAGGTCAATATCAACAAGGTAGACGACCTGAACGGCAAGGAAGTCAAGGGTGCAAAGCTTACCCTCACAGGTAAGGATGTAAACGGCAATCCTGTTAACTTCAAGGATGGTCAGCTCAAGGTCGGCAAGGGCGGCGAGGCTATCAACAGTGTTGGCGGTGCTCTCGTATGGCTCTCAGGCGACGAAAAGACAATAGTTTCAGTTGCTGACGGAACATATCAGCTTGATGAGCTTGCAGCTCCGAACGGATATGAGAAGGCTACAACTGTTACATTCGAGGTAAAGGGCGGTAAGGTAGTAAAGGGCGGCAAGTCTGCTGATACAGTTGAGATGATCGACGAGATAATCGTGACCACCACAACTTCAACAACGACTACAACAACCACTACAACTACCACAACATCAACCTCGACAACAACAACTACTACATCAACCTCGACAACAACAACTACTACATCAACCACAACAACTTCAACCACAACTACTACATCAACCACAACTACAACTACAACAACCACCACAACAACAACAACTTCTACAACCACAGCAACCACGACTTCAACCACAACAACTACACTTGCAAAGGTCAATATCAACAAGGTAGATGACCTGAACAGCAAGGAAGTCAAGGGTGCAAAGCTTACTCTCACAGGTAAGGACGCAAACGGCAAGGCTATCACATTCAAGGATGGTCAGCTCAATGTCGGCAAGGGCGGCGAAGCAGTCAACAGCGTTGGCGATGCTCTCGTATGGCTCTCAGGCGACGAAAAGACAATAGT
>SFMO01000057.1 GCA_004554385.1 Ruminococcus flavefaciens | reverse complement strand
GCGAGATCATCAATATGACCGGTGAGTCATACCGCCTCTCGCACCGCCAATCCATCACGCATTAGCCTTGTATACTTTGTGGCGAACGGCTTGTATATTTTCTGGCGGAAAATTGTATGTTTTACTTGACTTTTTACAAGCTTTCCTGCATCTCATTTTAAGAATAAGCCAGAAGGGGACGGAGCATGGCTTTGTCAGAACAGCTGGGGAACTCATGATGGAGATGAAGGCTATTTCTGGCTTTCATATTTCGATGGAACGATCAGTGATTTCGCAGTTTATGAGCTTGAAAACGCTGACGAGCACGATATAATATTTCAGTATGACAGCTTCATGCCTATACAGACTATGTCTGCATTTGACACTTCTGAGGAAAACGGGCCTTCATATATGGCTGATATATTTACTTCTGAAGGAAACATTCAGCTCAGTTCAGTCGGTACATATATATATAATACAGGTACAGAATACGAGATCACTATATATTCTGACTTAAAGGACGAAAATGATCCATCATCGGGTACTCCCTCATCAGTCACAAAAGGAAAATGTGATATAACAGGGTTTTACACGATTGACCTTGATGAACCTGTAGTACTTGATGATAATGAAAAATTCAGTGTAGTAGTTAAGCTGTACTGTGAGGAATCGCCTTTTGTTCTGCCTCTTGAGAGCAGTCTTTACGTTGAGAGTTCGGCAAATGCGAGGCTGGATATAACAACATTGGCAGATGACAGCAGGATCAGGAGCATGACAGGCAGAGGCGAGAGTTTTTTCAGCGCGGACGGCAGAACATGGACTGATGTATGCGATGAAAGTGTTACTTATACCGAAGAGGAAAAACAGTATCTTCTTGATTCGTTTATAAGTCAGCTGTATGACGGTATAGACGAAAGTGACACCGAACTCTGGAGAGATGCTCAGCAGGGCGAAAAGAACTATAAAAAGATTTTTGACATGGGCGACATAAAGACCAATTTCGGAAATCTTACACTGAAAGCCTATGCAGAGCCTGTAGGAAAGGTGAGTTTTTCACATCCTGCAGGAGCTGTTGCAAAGGATGAAAAAGTAGAATTATACTGCGGTAATGAGCAGGGCGAGATATACTATTCTGCGGACAATGACGAAGTAATTACCAAATATGAGGGTGGATTTGCTATTACCGATGCTGTAAAGATCAGTGCGTATGTAGTCAATGACAGCGTAAAAGGCAATATTGTTTCAGAGAGAAGCTTTTATCCCAAACGAGCAGCTTTCAACTGGATAGGATATAAGACAGATAAGTATGATTACTATGATCTGAAGTATGCTTCAAGAACAGCAGAGAATGAATACACTATAAATATCCCTGAGGAGTGCAGCTATGTCGCTCTTCGGCTGGGGACCATATATGATACAGAGATCGGAAGCGTTAAATACAGTCCATATCAATGGACTGAACAGATACCTGCTGATTACGGAGAAACGACTGTTGAGCTGAAGCTGACAGGTGAGAATTGCAAAGACAATACTGTTACCCTGCATATTAACAGATCTCTTGTAAGATTTGATGAAGAAAAGGGGATTATCAGCGTATCCCTTGCAGACAGCATCCTTTCACCTGATGGACAGGAGTTGACTGTAGGTTCAGATGTGCTTGAATATGCGGGGCAGACTCTAACTGCGTTAAAAAACGGTAAAGAAATACCTATAAAAGTTCCGGAAAGAGCTTTAGTAACAGAATTTAAAATAAATTACCGTGCTGAAGCAATAGGTCCTTTCAGCAGAGAGATCAGTGAGAAGCTTGAAATAGCTGTGGGAGATTCGGATATTACGGATTTTAGATCCGCAAAAGGAAGAATTATAAGCGGTGAAGATGTTTCACCTGAGGATAATGGCTTGTACTACCTAAGCGTTATTCCGGGAGAGTCATTCACACTCAGAGCAGCAGGCGGAAACGGTATTTTTTCTAGCGAGGCTGCAAGATATGATATTCCTGATGCGCCGTCAGGTATCCCTGATCTCAATAAACTAAGGCTCTATGATGAAGAAAGCTACGCTTTTGATGAGGATATATATGAAATTGCCTATGAAGGCTACTTCTCAGAGATTATTCTGGAGGAAATGGCTTTTCAGTACGGCTATTCATGTGATGAATTCGAAAAACTAATGGAAAAGCGAACAGGACTCGACAAAGATGCTATGCATAAGATAATAGGCACGGATTATAGATCGGAAAGCCGAATAAAAGCTGAAACGTCTTGCTATGTAAGATACTGTGCTACAGACAGTGCTTTTGCGTCTGCAACTGTTTATGTTCCGAAACAGCGGAGCGTAAAGCCCGGGGACGTGAATTGTGACGGTGCAGTGAATGCTGTTGACGCATCAATGGTTCTAACTTATTATGCATTGACGTCTACAGGAAACATCGGTCAGCTCACTGAAGCGCAGGTAAGAATAGGTGACATGGATGAGAGCGGCAGACTAAATGCTGTTGATGCATCAATGATACTTGAAATATATGCGTATAATTCAATCGGAGAAAAATAAGGAATCGAATGTACGTTTGACAAATAGCTCAAAACTATACAAGAAAAACATAGAAAATTTTATCTGTTAGGCAATAGGCATAAAAGAATAAGCCTCTGAATGTGTATTTTACCGAATTGTAACTTTTAGGTATTATCACGTCATTTTTACCAAAGAAAAGCTGTAAATTGTGTGCAGTATCGCCAAAAAGGGTTAAAGAATGATACAAAGTATTGACTTCGACCGCAAAATACGATATATTTGTAAATGCAAAAGCAATTGTTGCACAGTAAAGCTGCTTTACAATGGAAAGATTTGACGTTCGGAACATTGTGGACTGCTGAGTTGTGATACGGAGCGATTGTGGATTACACAGGCTCTTGTGACGGCAGATGTGAAGGACGTTCACAGATGTACGCCGCCCATGTATGAAATGATCGGGATGTATAAAATACAATGGCAATGCAAAAAGATATTTTATGTGAGATCTGAAAGACTCACAGGAACAGAAGCAAAGGCTGACAGAACGGTTGCAGGACGTCTGCGGTGAGCACAATCATCAGACAGTAATAATGCCGCGATGTTACCCGCAAAAATATTATCAACCAAGATAATATTATACGCAAGTATAATATAGATATTTAAGGAGGAAAAATCTCATGAACACACTTAAGAGAACTTTAGCTTTAGTAGCTACACTCGCAATGTCTGCTACAGCTTTCGCAAGCTGCGGTGACAAGGGCTCATCTTCAACAAGCGAAAAGGCAACAGAGGCTGCTACATCTGCAAACGATGAAGCAACAACTACTGGTGACGCTGAGACAACAACAGCTGAGTCTGGAACAGAAGGCAAGATGGATCCATCTATCAAGCAGGGCGGTAAAGAATTTACAGTTGTTGCTTGGAATGCTGATGACGTTCCTTACCTCATCGCTCAGTGGAAGGGCCTTAGCTACGATACAATCGTACAGGATCTCGCTGATGGCAAGGTTGAAGGCGTTAACGCTAACATCCTTAACGTAAAGGGCGGCGAGGCTGCTGAGAACTATGATCAGCTCTTCAACGGCGGCGAAGACATGGACGTTTACCTTGTAGAGGCTGACTGGGCTCTCAAGTACATCAACGATGACACAAAGACACTGGATCTCACCAAGCTCGGTCTTATCGATTCAGATTTCGCTGACATCTACAGCTACACTGATGAGATCGGTAAGGATAAGAACGGCGTTCGTAAGGGCGTTTCATGGCAGGCAGCAGCAGGCGGCTTCGCTTACAGAGCTGACCTTGCTAAGGAGTACCTCGGTGCTGAGACACCTGCTGATATGCAGAAGCAGATCAACAACTGGGACAACTTCGTTGCAGCTGCTAAGACAGTTTCTGAGAAGTCAAGCGGCAGCGTTGCTCTTGCTGACTCACTCGGTGGTCTCTGGCAGGCATTCGCTTGCGGACGTACAACTCCTTGGGTTGTAGACAACAAGCTCCAGATAGATGATTCTTGCAAGAAGTTTGCTGACACAGCAAAGACTCTCTGGGAGTGCGGCGGTGTTACAAAGAACAGCCAGTGGACAGATGAGTGGACAGCTGCTGGTGTATCCGGCAACGCTATGGGTTACTTCGTATCAACTTGGGGCTTCGGCGGATTCTTCCTCGATGCTGCAGGCGGCGAAGGCGGCGCTCAGTATGGTAAGTGGAACGTATGTGAGGGACCTCAGCCATTCTACTGGGGCGGTACATGGCTCGTTGTTAATCCTAATACTGATAACGGTAACGAGGCTCGTGACTTTATCCTTTCTGCTACATCTAACTATGATCAGATGTCTGCATACGCAAAGGCAAAGCCAGAGTATGTAAACAACTCTAAGGTTATGGACGACCTTATCTCTGCTAACACAGTATTCAACGAGAAGATCTCCGGAAACTTTGCTGACAAGCAGAACTACTTCGCAGAGCTTGCTAACAACGCTAAGAACATCGACTTCAAGGGTCTTATCACACCTTATGACGCAGCTGTAAAGGCTGACTTCAGCGATGTTGTTAAGAAGGAATATCTTGACGGCGGCAAGTCTTGGGATGACACAGTTAACGCATTCAAGGATAAGGTTGCAGAATCCTGCCCTGACCTCGAGTGGGAAGACTAATTCATAAGTAGTCTAACTGTACAATGTAATAAATATGCCTACGGAATACTTATGTATTCCGTAGGTGTATATTTATTTATATTATTTTCCGAGAGGTGTGTGTGTTATGGCTTCAGGTGCGCAGAGACGCATAAAGTCTATTAGCTATGCAAAGTATGGCTATATTTTTATATTGCCGTTCTTTCTGGTTTATTTCTTTTTCCAATTATGGCCGCTGATCAACACCTTTATTGTAAGCTTCCATGGTAACGGTAAATCCGTTGAAGCATGGGTAGGTCTTCAGAATTATAAGGACATCCTGTTTGGCGGATCAAGAAAAGTCCGTGTTATTCACGAGAGCTTTTTCAATTGTCTGAAGAATACTGTTATTCTCTGGGTAGGTAATTTTATTCCTCAGTTGGCACTTTCACTTTCACTGGCGGTTTGGTTTACAGAAGCGCAGTTAAAGATCCCAGGCAAGGGCTTCTTTAAGATCGTTATGTATCTTCCGAACATCATTACTGCCGCTTCAGTAGCTGTACTTTTCCTTCAGCTCTGCGGTCAATCGGAAACAAACCCCGGTTCTATCAATTTCCTCTTATATAAGATGGGAATTGTCCACAGAGACGCCGCTTCGGGTCTTTATGATACCGTTCCTTTTGTTGAGGGTGTATGGCAGTCTCGTGTTATCGTAATGTTTATTCAGACATGGATGTGGTTCGGTAATACCATGATCATGCTCATGTCAGGTATTCAGGGTATCAACCCTTCACTGTTTGAAGCTGCAAGCATTGACGGCGCAAGCTCCGGACAGGTTTTCAGAAAGATCACTCTTCCTCTGCTGACTCCTATCATGGCTTATACTCTTATAACATCTATGATCGGTGGTCTCCAGATGTTTGATATTCCTTTCCTTTACAGAAAGACTCAGACAGTAAACGATAACCTTAAAACTCTTGCTGTTATGATCTTCCAGTACTTCCATGCACAGGCTGACCAGAATAAAATGGGTTATGCAGGTGCTACATCAGTACTTCTATTCTTCATTACTCTTATCCTTGGTCTTGTTGCTTTCTATATCACACGTGATAAGGATGAGATCGCTAAGAAGAAGCAGCGTAAAAAGATCGCTCAGCAGGCTAAGAAAGAAAGCAAGCAGTTTGGAGGGATCAGTTTATGAGTGATAACATGAAAGCAGTATACGGAAAGGCAAAGGACAACTATACCTTTAAGATAAAACTTAAGTCCGGTATACTGTTCGTATGGTTCCTTATACTTACAATTATATGTCTGCTTCCTATCTATATCCTTGTTATCAACGCTACTCGTTCACACACTGATATAGCAAACGGACTCAGCTTTATTCCAAGCTCTCATCTGGGTGATAACTGGCATAAGGTGTTTACAGACCCGACTTTCAAGCTTTCTTACAATGCTTTACACGGTTATAAGAACAGCTTGATCATCACTGTTTGCTCAACATTCCTTACAGTTTTCTTCTCAGCTCTTACTGCTTACGGAATTCATGTCTATGACTTCAAGCTCAAGGAGATCTCATACTCTGTTATCCTCCTTGTTATGATGGTACCTATGCAGGTAACATCTGCTGGATTCATAGCATTTATGTCAGACCTTAAGCTGACAAATACATACTGGCCACTTATTCTTCCTGCGATCGCTGCTCCTGCGGTAGTTTACTTCATGAGATCATACATGAAGTCATCATTCCCGCTTGATATTGTTGAAGCTGCTCGTATCGACGGATGCGGTGAGTTCAGAACTTTCGTGTCAATTGCAATTCCAATGATGAAGCCGGCTATAGCTGTTCAGGCTATCTTCGCTTTCATCGCAAGCTGGAACAACTTCTATACACCTAACATGATCCTTATCAATGTTGATCTTAAGAAGAAGACCCTTCCTATGATGGTATCTGCTCTTCAGTCATCAGATAAGTTCAATGATTACGGTGCTATCTACCTCGCAATTGCACTTTCAATTATTCCTATTATTATTGCTTACGTTTTCCTCTCAAGATTCATCATCGCTGGTGTTGCTCTTGGCGGCGTAAAGGAATAATTACAAAAAATCACAGCACACTTGAACTGACCCCAAAAAGTTAGACAAAGATTTAAAAGAAAATTTATGCAAAGCGACAAAGCGACAAAGCTTGGTCGCTTTGTTGCTTTATGCAGCTTTGGCAAGACGGTATTCAACAGGTGACATTCCATCGAGTTTCAGT
>SFMO01000056.1 GCA_004554385.1 Ruminococcus flavefaciens | reverse complement strand
TTTTATGTTCCTCGCATAATACTCTCCGCAAAACTGAACGCACTGTCAAAATCTCTGTCATCAGGGTGTGTATCACCTTCACTGACCATACTTTCAAAAGCTTCCTTTACAACAGCATCATTGTCTTTCAAACTTTCTTTGTAACTATCGACAGACTTTCCCTGACACAGAAAATACCCTCTTACAGTACAGCTTTCATTGATCCACGGCTGGATATTCTTGAATATCATCTTTTTATACTCTTCCGTCGGAGAAAGACCGCAAGTTGAAAAGAAAGCAAGTTCTTTATTATTCAGGCACTCAAGCAAGTCAAGTATTGGAGTGCTGCAATAGTTGTATTTTACGGGAAAACCGATAAAATATAGGTCAGCATCAGGAAAGGCATCTTTCTTCAGGTCTACGATCTTCTTTTTCCCTTCGGGAAGAGCTAAAAAAATTTCTTCGGCGATCTTTTTGGTGTTTCCGGTGTCAGATAAATACACAACAGCATATCTCATGACTTCACCCCCCTTTTCTTTTTATAGATAATAAACCCTACAACTGCCGCGAGCAAAATCTGCCAATCTTTAATAATAAAATATCTTCTTCTCATTATCATTTCATTCCTTTCTTGGTATTCCGAGGGGCAGACAAGGAGGTCAAGCCTGCCCCTACGGGAAAACCATTTAAGATCGGGTAAAGCGAAGCTATGTTATATTTCCGCTGCCAGAATACCCAACATTATTAGGTATATCAGCAGTTCGATCATATCATTACTCTTTTCGGTCATAATAAACTCCTGTTACTCTGTCCTCAGAGCCACAACCGGGTCTTTCTTTGCTGCACTTCTTGACGGTATGAAGCCGGAGATAAGTGTCAGGCAGATGCTTATTAAGATCAGAACGATAGCCGCAGGCACGGGCAGGAATGCTTTCAGATTTGCAATACCTGTAAGATGCTCAATTATCGCATTTATGGGGATACACAGCAGATATGTAATTAATACACCAAGCAATCCAGATGAAAACCCGATGAGCATCGTTTCGGCATTGAACATATTGCTGACATTTTTCTTTGAAGCGCCTATTGCACGGAGTATGCCTATTTCCTTTGTTCTCTCCTGTACCGAGATCAGTGTGATAACACCTATCATGATAGAGGAAACTATCAGCGAAATGCTGACAAATGCGATCAGCACATAGGTTATTGCATTGATGATGGTCGTAACGCTTGACATCATAAGTCCTACGTAGTCGGTGTATTTTATCTGATCGAGTTCGTCCTTGCCTTTGTTGTAATCTTTTATTGCATCGGTGATTACATCTTTGTTCTCAAAGGAAGAAGCGTAAAGATTTATGCTTGCAGGCTCATCGAGGTCAAGGCAGCCCAGCTCAATCAGATTGTCCTCATATGTACTGCTTGAAAACTCGATCAGCTCATCATAATAAACAGAACCCTGCGTGTCAGTCAGACTGTCCATAAGCGCTTTCAGACCTGCTGTCATCTCTTCGGGCTTCATTTTTTCAAGTTCGGACATTGCCTGTTCTGCATACTGTGCTTTGATCTGCTCAGATACGATCATGGTGTACATTTCGGTTATCTCATCTTCCTGCATCTTACTGAGATAATCGCTGACATCGCTTTCACTCATGCTCATCTGTGCAGTAAGCGCCTGTGTGAGCGCTTTCTCCATATCCTTACGCTTAACGCCCTCCATTGCGGAAGATAAACTTTGTTCAAGAACCTCCTCCGGGGGAATACTCATCATCTTAGCATAAGCCGTTATTTTTTCCTTATCACTAAGACTGTTGATATACGCCTTGAAATCCTCTTTCTTTTCGCTGTCAGTCATGTCAGATGAAGCAGACTTGAACATCAGACCGCTGATTATATCTTTATCGGGGCTTGCCTGCTGCGCCTTTACGATCTCAGACTCGGCAGAGTGAGCTATCACATATTCCGTCAGCATACTTGTATATCCGATAGAGCCTGTCAGCATCTGCCCAACCGCATCTTCCTTCGGTCTGATGATACCTGTTACTTTCAAGGGGATACCGTTATCGTAAAGATATGCAAGACCTGTGTCGCTATCTCTCAGATCATGATACAGTCCCGTTTCATTGTCGTAGCTGTAGCAGTCAGAGCCAAGCACTGTGCGGAACTCCATTTTGCATATATCCTCGTAGCTCCACTTCATATCAGCCGAGCTCTCAAGCTCTGTACCTTCCATAGCAGCTGTCATTATCTCGTCAATACGCTCTTTGGGTTCAAGTCCGAGAGCATACAGCGCCATATCGTTCAGCTCATTGTTTTTATCTACCACCAGCACGATCTCATTGTAGCTGTTGGGCATAGAGCCGTAGATAACATCATACTGCTTCTCAATAAGCTCGCTGACAGGCTTTCCGTCCTCACCGGGGAGCATTTCCTGCCAGACACTCATATTATTCTGCATCATACCGCCGCTCATCATAGGTGACGAACCTTGCATCTGTGTCATGGCACTCATATCAACGTGCATTTGTTCGGAGATAAGGTCTGTCATAAGCTGTTGTGCATCGGAAAGAATTATTTTTCCGTCAACATTTTTTGTATAGACCTGTAAATTCAGATCATAGGTATACTGTACACCGTTCAGCGCCTCACCAAGCTCCGATCCATCATCTGAACGTTCCTGTTCGATATAACTCTTGAAACTTTTAAGGTCGTTCTCGTTTTCCTCACTGCTGTTGAAAGCATTGACTATCTCATACACCGCAGAGCGCTGATAAACAGCATCTTTTTCGTGAGAACTGTCTCCGTTCCGGATATTCATAAATGTTTCCATAATAGCAGAGAGATCGGTATTTGTCTTTTCGATCGTCAGCGGATAAGATGAAAGCGTTTCCTCCTGTACGGTGTCGATATATGTTGTCATTCCCTGAGAAACAGCATATATCAGGGCGATACCTATGATACCGATACTCCCTGCAAATGAAGTAAGCATCGTTCTGCCCTTTTTGGTAAACAGATTTTTCAAAGACAGGGAAAATGATGTAGCAAATGACATTGAAGGCTTTTTCTTTTTGCCTTGCGCTTTGCGTTCCTCCTGAGCCGTTTTGTCGCTGAGTTCCTCCATTTGTGGTTCTTTATCAGTCAGCGGCATACTGTCTTCCTGCACTACACCGTCAAGCATTCGCACTATCCTTGTGGAATACTTTTCAGCAAGTTCGGGATTGTGAGTTACCATAATTACAAGACGGTCTTTTGCTACATTTTTTAGAATATCCATGATCTTGATACCGGTTTTGGTATCAAGCGCTCCCGTAGGCTCGTCAGCAAGTATGATATCGGGATCGTTTACCAAAGCTCTTGCGATAGCAACACGCTGCATCTGTCCGCCTGACATTTCACTCGGGCGTTTATGAAGCTGTTCGCCCAGCCCTACATCTTCAAGCGCCTTTTTTGCTCTCTCCCTGCGTTCCGACTTAGATACGCCCGAAAGCGTCAGTGCAAGTTCAACATTCTGCAATACTGTCTGGTGAGGGATAAGATTATAGCTTTGGAACACAAAGCCAATGGAATGATTGCGGTATGCGTCCCAGTCTCTGTCCTTGAAATCCTTGGTTGAACGCCCGTTGATAATAAGATCACCGTCGGTGTAGCGGTCTAGTCCGCCGATGATATTGAGCATTGTAGTCTTGCCACAGCCCGACGGACCGAGGATCGAAACAAGTTCTGACCTGCGGAACTGCAAATTGATACCTTTAAGGGCGTGAACTGTGTTTTCGCCGGCAAGATAATCTTTGGTAATGTTTTTAAGTTCGAGCATATTAACTCCTTTCAAAATTACATTCAGCCGAAACTTATGCGTTATGATCTGATATTTATGGAGGTGGTTTCGACTGAATGCATTATATAAAAGCGAGGTATCCTCACTGACCTTGATGATAACGCATTAATCTCAATTCTTCCTCAAATCAAACTCAATTATTGTTGAGATTTAGTTGAGGTTTTGTTGAGGTTCAGATGATACCATATATTTGGGGTGATGTAGATGAATAAGATCACTGCGTTTTTCAAAAAGAATATGAAGCTGATATCGGCATTGACTTTTGCTGCAATATTAATATTATGTATCATCAACCGCAATATTTTCTCGATCGAATATCTTGAAGCTCATATGCCCGAGCAGCCGTTTCCGGCATTCTGTTTCATAATGCTTATGTATCTGCTGAAAACAGTTTCAATAGCATTTCCTGTCAAAGCGATACAAATAACTGTCGGCGCATTATACCCTAAAGCACTTGCATTTCTCATCAATCTTACAGGCAGTATACTTGGGTTTATTACTGCTTACTTTATCGGAAAGATGCTCGGAAAAGAGTATGTTGTTAAGCTCGCAGACAAATATCCGAGATTCAAGGCGGTAATAGAATGTCAAAGCAACGGGACTGTTTTTTTCAGTATTATTCT